>CAZLKP010000210.1:0-8243 GCA_964560095.1 uncultured Bacteroidia bacterium | reverse complement strand
GGGGACTATTTCTAACGCGATTTTGCCCTCAGGGCCTTGCAGTGATCAGGGATCCACTGAATGCATGGCCAGAATATCCTCCACATAAGACCTGTGATTGGCTAGCCGGGGCACTTTATGCTGCCCGCCCAGTTTCCCTCGTTTTTTCATCCAGGCGTGGAATGTCCCGGGCTTCAACACGTGGCAGGTAGGCATGACAAGAGCCATTTCCCTTCCCGCTTGGCGGCATAATCGCTGTTGAGGCGGCGAAGCGTTTGATCGAGTACTTCTACGAAGTTGTCAAGGTTATCGGGGGCCTGAACAAACTCAACCACCCACTCGTGCCCGCCTTTGGAACTCCCTTCAAAATAAATCGGAGCCGCAGAATAGTTGTCCACCTGGGCGCCGGTGGCTTCGCTGGCAGCAGCAATGGCCCTTTCCGCATTATCAACCATCAATTCTTCTCCGAACGCATTGATGAAGTGCTTTGTCCGGCCTGTAACGTTAATGCGATGCGGCTGTGTATGCGTAAACATCACAGTATCCCCGATCAGGTATCGCCACAAGCCTGCATTGGTGGAAATGACTACCGCATAGTTACGTCCCGTCTCTACTTCTCCAATGGTGTGAGTTGCCGGGAATTCTTCACCATAATGCTCCATGGGCAGGAATTCGAAGAAGACGCCATAATCCAGCATGAGCAACATTCCTGGGATATCGGGATGATCCTGCACAGCAAAGAATCCCTCCGATGCGTTGTAACAATTGAGGTAGGTCATCCTGTCGCTCGGGATGATGCGCTGGAATTCTTTCCGGTAAGGCTCAAAGCTCACGCCACCGTGCACATAGAGCTCAAGATTGGGCCATATATCGAGCAGATTCCGGTCAGTATTCCCAGTAATCTCAAAGATTTTGTTGATTAATACCATGGTCCACGTCGGCACGCCAACCATGCTGGTCACATCTTCTTCCATGACTTCGCGTGCCATGGCGTCGATTTTTTGCTCCCACTTATCCATCAGGGCTACCTCTTTGGAAGGGGTGCGTACCAACTCGTAAAAACGCGGAAGGTTTTCGAGCAACACAGCGCTAACATCCCCGCAGCGAGCCCCCACGTTGAGCTCATGGATATTGTGGCTGCCACCGATGGAAAGGGTTTTACCGGCAAACAAACGGCTGTCTTCTTTATGCTGAAGATAAAGCGCCAGCATATCCTGACCGGCAGCATAGTGACAGACATCAAGCGCCTCCGGTGTGACAGGGATGTATTTACTCTTGTCGTTGGTGGTGCCTGAAGATTTGGAAAACCAGCTGATTCGCCCCGGCCAAAGCACGTCTTTCTCTCCTTTGATACATCGCTCAAACCAGGGATACAAGGCTTCGTAATTGCTGATGGGCACCCTTTGGCGATAGTCATCAATGTGATTGATGGAGGCATAATCATATGTCCGCCCCCAATCGGTATCCCTGGCTTTCGTTATCAATTGGCGAAACAAGGCTTCCTGCACACCGACAGGGTTCTCCCGGAACTCCATCACATGCTCCATCCGCCGCTTCAGGAACCAACTGGCAACTTTGTGTACAAACAAGATCATCGCTTCAACTGGAAATTTTCCCCAAGATACAATCTCCTGGCTTCCGGATCATCGGCCAGCTCCTGGCTCGTGCCCGACATCTTGAGACGGCCCTCATACAACAAATAGGCCCGGTCGGTGATGTTCAGAGTTTCGTGCACATTATGATCGGTGATCAGCACGCCGATATTTCGCTTGACCAGCTCCATAACCAGCGCCTGTATCTCTTCCACCGCAATGGGGTCAATGCCGGCAAAAGGCTCATCAAGAAGGATAAAGCGAGGGTTGACGGCCAGGGCGCGGGCGATTTCGGTTCTTCTTCTTTCGCCACCGGAAAGCACTTTGCCCAGACTGCCACGAATGTGCGTAATGCTAAACTCCTCCATCAACTGTTCGGTCCGGGCTTTCCGTTCCTTCTTGCTGAGAGAACTGCCCATTTCCAGGACGGCCTGGATGTTCTCTTCCACTGTGAGATTTCTGAATACAGAAGCCTCCTGCGGGAGGTAACCAATCCCCAGTTGCCCACGCTTGTACATGGGTTCGCGGGTGATGTCACGATCATCGAGAAAAATGCGGCCTTTGTTGGGGCGGATCAGCCCCACGATCATGTAAAAGGTAGTGGTTTTACCAGCGCCATTCGGCCCAAGCAGCCCCACGATCTCGCCCTGATTGACGTCGAGTGACACATCATTGACGACTGCCCGCTGCTTATACTTTTTAATCAGGTTCCCGGCCGATAAATTCATGGGGCAAATTTCTCAAAACTCCTGCAAAAACAAAGCAGCCCAAACCCTATGCTCAGGGCACGATGAGCAGGATTTGGTGAGCGGATTGCTTGTCTGTCTGGACAGCAATCAGATAGCTTCCGGGGCTCAAGGTCTCAATGGGCAGCCCGATCTCCTGGGTCCCAAGCTGCAGGATCATTGATTCAGAGTGCAGGATCTGCCCCTGAAGGTTGTATATGGTCAGGGTTGCCTGTCGGGTCACTTCTGCTTCGAGGGAGAGGGTTGCCTGGTCCCGAGCCGGGTTGGGCATCAGGGTCATAGACAAGCCCGCCATCTCAGTCTCCAGATCAGTCCTCACCCCATTCTCCGCAAAGAGCAAACCAAGACCCTCATTCCCCAGGTCATTTTTTCGCCCCAGGATGTAAAAGTCGTCCTCGACCAGGTGAAAATCGAAGGTATTGGCTACCTGACCGACATTGTTCAACACCGAAACTCCTACCCAATCACCGGAGGCACTTCGTCTGAGAAGACGAAGGTCGTCCTGTACATCCGGATAGTTATATAGAATCCAGGGTCTGTCTTTGGAATCCAGAATCAATGCCAGGGGAGAACCGATGAGGTTACCTGGATCAGTGGGAACCGGGTTGATTTGCCAGACCCCGTTGCGTCGTTCGGTCAGGAATACGCGGTTTGTATTGGCATCTTTGAAAACAATCACGGGGATACCATCACTTCGGACATCAAAATCCAGGTTTACCGGGACATAATTGAGCGGTTGGGTCACCTGCTCAAATTGCCAACCTGCGCCATCAGGGCGCTTGGCCAGTTGAAGGAAGTTGTCTCCGGAAGAAAAATAGGCCACATACAGGGTATCCATGTATCGCTGGATAACGGCACTCTGGCCCGTTGGGAGAGAGGCTGTATCCAGGGTGGAAATGGTCCATGAGCCACCACTGACAGGTTGACTCAACCATTTCAATTCACCACCTGGAATTTTCCTCCCAGCAACATACACGGAGTCTGAATCCACAAAGCTGTTGAGCTCACGCAGGCTGAATGCAGCCACTGGCGAAACCGTCCATTGTGTACCATTTTTCATGGCCGAAACCACCTGATCTGGATCATCCCCTGAAATCAGTATTTCCAGCTCTCCTCCTGGCAGACGGATCAGCTCGAGGCTGGCTGCTTCCGGGATCCCGGCCACCGTTTCAAACGTCCATGCTCCGCCTGTGCGCTCCGCCAGCCTGATTTCTTCGTAAAAATCCTCATAAAAAGCCATGATCACGTCATCTGACCCTGGGTTGCGAATTACTTCAGAATCTAGCTGCTTGCCTCTGATTTCGGTAACAGTGATGTATCGGCTGGTCCAGTTGACGATATCAAGCGAAACTGCATATTCTACCAGGCCATTTTTCAGCTGATCATAAGCCCAGATATACAGGCTGTCGCCAGCGATCCGGGACTCCAGTCGTGACACCGTACTCAAAAACCCGAGGGTGTCATTGACCCAGAAGCCACCGCTATTAAAGGTGTATTGAATCTCCAGTTGATTGCTTCTGACATTAACTAGGGGGATGTAGATGGTGTCGTTATTGGTCGCTGCGATAGAGCCATACGAGCGGTAGAGATTGTTTGGCAGGAAGCGCTCAAAATCATTCATGGTCAGAACAGACGCTGTCCCGCCCGTATCTGCAATACCAAATTGGTAATAGAGAAAAGGATTCCGGGGGAGAACGGTATTTTCCGACCCATACAGCCAGGAGAGCGAGCTGGAAATGTGTAGCAATGAATCACCAACCAGGGTGGCTCTGGGACGGTCAAAAGACTCGAAAAACCGCGCGACCGACGGCAGATTAAAGTTTTCTGAGGAATCGAGCAGGTGTACTGTCCATGTACTCAGGTCGGCAGAATCACTCTCAAAAAGAATGAGTTCGTGATTATGCATGCTGTTGGTGAGAATAAACCAGTTGTCTTCAGTCCGAGGAATAATCTGGCAAAATTCTCCAAACCGGTCTCCTAAAGGCAAGCATCCCGAGTTGTCCTTTTCCGGTAAATCGGGCAAGGCATGCTCAATCCAGGCCCCGGCACTGTTTTTTTCAATCACAGATAAGTCAAGGTCATATTGGGTGTAAACTGGGACCTGGACACCCAGGCAGAAGTTGATATTTCCTGCACTGCCATCGTAGCAGGCAATGACAGGCCGGCCATCAGCTGTGAGCTCTACATCCAGTGACCCCTGGGAATTTCGAGGGGTGGAGAAATCAAAGCCATAAGGCCCCAGAGAAGCATTTCCGATGGGGGACTCCAGGGTCCAGGCCCCACCAGTTTTGCTGGTATAACGAAGCTCTGCCTCCTCCACAGCATTTTTGTCGTGAAAAGCAATGTGTACAGTCCCGAAAGCGTCCACTGCGAGGGCAGAACGCGCTCCGTAGGAAACCAGGTTGTTCAGCACTTTCTCAAAGGTCCAAGCGCCGGTAGCGGCCTCCCGCACCCCATACATCAGCACGTCCCGCTGCCGGTCCCAGTAGGAAATATGGACGTTGCCATCATCGGTGAAATAAAAATCGGGATTCGCACCGGATTCCCTCCGGTCGGTGACGATGTCTTCAAAGTCCCAGTTCAGGACCTGCGCCTGAGACAGGAGGGGCAGCATCAGAGCGAAGAGCAGCCATAGATGTGAGCGATGCTTCATGGGATGGGATGATATCTTTTAACCGAAGATTGATTTTGACCTGCTGGTTCCAAACATTAAAAACGGGCTGAAAGGCCAGATCCACATATTGAGAGTCACTATTTTGCCACTGAGAAGCCAGCCCAAAACCGATGGCTTCAAACATCCGGCCATCCTGTTCTACCACCAGCTTCACATGTTCTTCTTTGAGAATTTGCGCATGCCGTACCAACACCTTCCTGGACAGAAAGACCGGTCGGCGGTTACCCGGCCCAAAGGGCTCCATCTGAGACAAAATACGAATAAGCCGCGCATCAATATCGGCGAACCTGATTTCCAGATCCACAAAAAGAGACGGCATTTTCTGGTCTTCCCGGATAGAATGCGCGACAACTTGGTCAAATTTCTTGCAGAATGCAGGGAAAGATTCTCTTTTCATGGTGAGTCCGGCTGCGTATTTGTGGCCGCCAAACTGCAACACATGCTCTGAAGCGGCTTCCAATGCAGCATACAAATCAAATCCTACCACGCTTCGTGCCGAGCCCACCAGTTTTCCTTCACTTTCTGTCAGCAGAATGGTCGGCCGGTAGTGATGCTCGACCACACGGGAAGCAACGATGCCGATGACACCCTTGTGCCAATCCTCTTTAAAGAGCACATTGGCATGCTTCTGTGGGTGATGGGGATCCGCAGCGATCATCGCCAGGGCTTCTTTGGTCATCTGTCGGTCGAGCAGTTTGCGCTCGTCGTTCGATACCTGCAGGTCATTGGCCAGTTCTTCCAGTGCTTCGCTTCGTCCCTGCAACACCTCCACGGCTTCCCTTGCATGAGACAAGCGTCCAGCGGCATTGATCCGTGGGCCGATGAAAAAAACTAGATCGGAGATATCCCATTCCCGCTGACCATCAGCCTGTTTCATCAGCGCCTGAAGACCGGGAAGTGGCTGCGTACGGATTTTTTCCAGGCCATGAAAGGCCAAAATCCGATTTTCCTCTACAATGGGTACAATATCACAGGCGATGCTCAGGGTCACCAGATCGGCAAATTCCATCACCGGGTCATATTCTGGCGAAGGAGGGACTACCCCGGCTTCAATCAGTGCAGGCGCCAGCGCCTGCAGGAGTTTCAGGGCCACACCACAACCTGTAAGGTGCTTGCAGGGATACTCACAATCGTCCCGCATGGGGTCCAGCACGGCCGTGGATGGTGGCAACGCTTCTCCAGGCTTATGATGATCACAAACAATGACATCCATCCCCAGCTTTCGGGCATAATTCAGCTGGTCCATTGCTTTGATGCCGCAGTCGAGGGTCACGATCACACCTGCTCCTATGTCAGCACCTGTGTCAATGCCCCTGAACGACACCCCATATCCTTCGGTGTAGCGATCTGGGATGTAGAAATCAAAGGTGAATCCCCAGGCCTCTGCAAAAAGGGTCATCATTGTCACAGCTGTGGTCCCGTCCACGTCATAATCTCCAAAAAACAGAACCGGTTCGTGGTTGAGACGCGCCTGCACCAACCGCCCTACTGCCAGGTCCATATCGCGAAGCAGAAAGGGATCGTGAAGGTCGCCGAGAGAAGGCCGGAAAAAGAATTTGGCTGCGTTGAAGTCTGTGAGGCCCCGCTGCACGAGAATGCCCGCCAGAGACTCAGGGAATGGCTGCTTCCGCCCCAACTGCGTAGCGAGTTGCGAAACAAGATCCGTATCGGGTTTATTTCTCAAAATCCATCTGCGCTTCATCGACAATCTTTCCATGTCCTTTTGTCAAAATTACACAGCTCCTTCTTAATTCCGAATTGACCCCAGTTGCACTTGTGGGAATTGTGGAGATGCCTTTGCAAATTAGCCTGTAGTCATTCCAATTCCTTACACACTTTTGGTCATTTGCTCAACATGCAGATCATCCCGGCACTCTACATTCACAACGGAAAAGCCGCTTCCTATTTTCCCGGCGACTATGAATCCATTGATTACCTGGACCTTAGCCCTCACGACATCATTGAACTTTTGGGAAAGCACGATGTGCAGCGCATCCTTTTGCTCGACATTGATGCTGCCAGACAGGATCGTGAACACAACAAAGGACTCATCGGATCCCTTGCCAATGTGGCGATTCCTGATCTGGCCGTGGGAGGCGGAATTGATGATTATGAATACCTCAAAATGCTGCAGTATGCCGGAGTCGATTTCTTCATTTTCGGGTCGGCCGTGTTCCGGAATTTTGACTTGATCAAACAGATTTGTGAAGCAGATGACGTACCGATTGACCGAATAATGATCTCACTCGACATGCGCGACGGGCGCCTGACTACGCTCGGCTGGACGGAAGAGGTAGATGGCACCACGCTCACGGAAATCATCAGAAAAACCATGAAATGCGGCATCAGCCGGTTTATCATTTCCGATATCAACACCTCCAGGCCGGATGACTCTCCGGACCTCACCTTTTATGCGGAGCTTGTCGAAGCATTTCCTGAGGCTCTTTTTTCTGCAGCCGGTCATATCCATAGCTTCCATGATGTGGAAGCACTCAAAAAAGTTGGTGTGAAAGAAGTGGTGGTGGGCACCCATATCTACAAGGAGGAAGCCTGGATGGATCGAATCTCGGAATACAACAAACGGGAAATGGAGGCTGGAAAACAGGGAGGGACCAACCCAGCCACAGGCGACTAATCATTGATTTCCTGCCATAACCGCCAGCCTCTGAGTGCCACGATGGCAAAGAGTGGGTAAAAAGCCGGCGCAAATGCCTGCGGTAAAAACGGGCCCATAACAAGCATCAGACCGCTAAGCCCCCCCGCTACCAGAAAATACCAGCGCAGCCAGCCCGGGACGCTTTTTCTCGCCAGCAGAATGCCCGCAACAAGGTGAACCGGATTTGCCCAGATCAGATTCCAGTTTTGGGCCGGTGCCGTGTGATCGGTGGCAACCCACAACAGGAAGGCTACCAGACCAATGGTTCCCAGCAAAATCCACAGCCACACATCCGGCCACACACGGGTTGTTTCACCACGAAAGCGACGGAAGCTGTACCAACCAAACAACACCAGCAGCAGCAAGGCGACGAATATGGGCGACACGAACCATGGCGTAGGCTGCACCAGATCCGGCCCCTCAAACTTCATTTCGCGGGAGCTGACGAGCGGTTGCCAGCCGTTTTCCGTGCGTATTTCTGCACCATCGAATGCCGATGCCAGATAATCGGGCAAGAACATTTGCTCACGCACGTCTGCCTCACGATCCGTAACTGCCCCGATTACCAGATCAATTCCTACCCGAATCCAGGACTT
>CAZLKP010000209.1:0-8252 GCA_964560095.1 uncultured Bacteroidia bacterium | reverse complement strand
TGGATATGGAAATTGAAGCACACGAAAAAGGCGGCAGCCTGATCCGGGGCTTGGTCGGACCTTCTGCCGGTGTGTGGACCAAATTTATTTTCCTGTATTCGGCCGCCGGGTTTGCTGCCACTGTCAGTGGCGTGATTGCCATGTCACAGTGGACCCTCAACAAGACCATGTGGGGGTTGTGGATATTCCTCATTTCCCTTGCCGCCATCGGCGGTACCTATATCATGGCGCAGGCGGGCAAGCACATTGCCTACGACCAAACCTGGCAACTTCGGTACTTTGTCGATGATTGCCTGGACCAATTACCTGAAAGCAAACCTTCATGAATCTATTCCGGATATTTTGTCTGCTGGGCCTTACTGCCTTGCACATCCTGGGTTGTAGTGAGTCTGCTTCTTCAGACAGCCAAAACGAAAATACTACCGCCAATGCACGTGTCGCCGAACCGGCCTTGGGTCCAGGTAACATCATCGGCGACCTCTACATCCATGAGTTTCTGAACCTGGAGATCCCGGTCATCCAGGGTTGGGAAACCGGCAGCCGCGACATGGTGGAGCAAATGTTTGAGCAATGGAATCCCGCAGAAGGCATCGACAGCCTACCCTCGATGTTTCTACTGAATGTGGGCAGGGTCATGCCTCCGGATGTGAAGGGCATTCGAAGCCATTATTTTCTTCAGATCGAACCAGCGTCTCTCTATCCGGTATTTGCAGGAGACGCAGAGGCCTATCTTTCGCAAGTGGGTGAACAACTGACTTCGATGGCCAGGCAGGAAATTGTCCAACCGGTGACAGCAGATAGCCTCGACCAACGCGAGGTCTATCGGATGGATGTGGCCTTCCAGTTTGGCGAATTTCCGGGGCGTCAGTCCTACTTTTCCTGGGTGGAAAAGGGATTGTTTGTCAATCTCGTCTTCACCTACGAAAACGACGAGGACTGGAACCTGATCCAATCTGCTGTACTGGATCTTATGCACCTCAAATAACAGATGACCATCAACCCTTCCCCCCACCACACTGCCCGCTATGATCCCAGCCATCCTCATTGACGGCCATCGACTATCTGCTCAAGCCCATTGATCCGGATCAGCTCAGGGAAGCTGTAGCCAAAGCCATCCAGTCGCCACGCACGCAGGCCGGGCAAGTGGACACCCTGCCGAGCGTCTTTTACAACAGGGGTGATGTTATCAGAATCCATGCCAGGGCTGGCGATTTGCCAATCACCAGAATGGAGATCATGATGGACAGAATAAAAATCGCCAGGAATGCCTGATAGCTGAGCCCCATTCTACTCCCACGTGCCCATCAACTCCGCCAGATCCACAGGGAGGGACCGGAGCCACTTGTCAAAAAATAGATACCCCTGTTTTGGTCGTCAGTAGTTCCAACGCAGCCATCCCATGTTCACTGTTGCCCTTGGGATTCAGGGACGGGCTCCATACGGCCACGCTGTACTGGCCGGGGTGAACAGCCACGATCCCTCCCCCCACACCCGATTTTCCGGGCAATCCCACCCGAAAAGAAAATTCACCGGCTTCGTCATAAAAGCCGCAGGTCTGCATGATGGCATTGATCCGCTTGGTCTGGCTCGGGGTGAGCACTTGATCGCCTTGGGGAAAGGGCGTTCCCTGATTGGCAAACAACAGGAATATTGAGGCCAGCTCCTGACAGGACATTTCCAGTGAGCACTTGTGGAAATACAGGTCCAGTACCTTTTCAGTATCGTTGTGAATGTTGCCAAATGACTTCATAAAACTGACCAGCGCTCGGTTTCGGTCGCCCCATTTAGCTTCTGAAGCCGCCACGGCCTCATCATATCGAAGGTCCCGAATCCCGGACATCTCCCTGACAAATGCCAGAAGCTCTGCCTTCGGATCGCTCAGGTGAGACACCAGCACATCACATACTACCAAAGCACCCGCATTGATGAATGGGTTGCGCGGAATGCCCAATTCATATTCCAACTGAACCAGCGAATTGAATGGATCTCCGGAAGGTTCCACATCCACCCGTTCCCACAGCGATGCTCCTTCCAGGCGGATGGCCAAAATCAGAGATAACACTTTCGCAATACTCTGAATGGAGAACCTCTCCTGAGAGTCCCCAAAGGCATAATTCCCCCCTTCCAGGCAACAGAGATGCATCCCGAATTTTGATGGGGACACTTTTCCCAGCTCCGGGATATAATCGGCTACCTTTCCGCAAATGGGACTGCCATCAAGCTCTGCACGAATGTCATGGAGAATCTTCTGGTAGGGGATCATGGGGATGGGTTTTTGGGCGTTGGTTGAAAGTTATTGGTCGAAGGTAAATGACATCCTTCGTACTTCCTCTTTTCAACCTGCGATGATACACCTTTCCCCCTATTTTCTTCTATTCTCTCCCATCCGTCGGTATATCGAAATGCCAAAGCCGAAGGCAAGGATAAAGGTTCCCAGCCAAAGCAGATTGATCCAGGGCTTTTTGATCACCTTGATGGTGACATAGTCGGCTTCCGGATTCACCTGCCGGGCCTGCATCTGCATGATCCCGGATTCCGGATCTACGCCGACAAAGGCCACTTCCAGACCAATTTCCTCGACTTCATCGGCAATCATGCCTGGCTTGCGATCCTGAATGGTAAACACCGGGCGAACCAGGAACGTATCGGTGTGGGTAGCCACGATCAGATTGGCAACAGCCGCCACGTCGTAATTATCAAACCCTTTCTGCCCGGTAATATTCTGGACTTCAGCTAGCAAAACACTGGCATCTCCAAGCTGAAGTTGTTCTCCGGGCTTGATACCAAAGTTGAAAAACTGCGGCTTGGTGGCTTCGGGATTGGGCAAACTGGAGGTATAGACATACACATCCCGGTTCCAATAAATTCGGCGGCTGGGATGAGCAATAATGCTTTGCATGTCTTCATTCACCTCTGCCTCGGGATACAAAACGAAATTGTTGGAACTGTCTTTGACTGAGGTAAACCGCAGGCCATACTGGGTACGGCTATTGCTCAATTCAGGTTCAAAGGCCAGCAAGTTGGCACTGAGCATTTTCTCCAGCAACTCCATGTCGATTTCGCCTTCGGGTTCTTCCAGGGCAGCATTCTGAACCGGATGAATCGTGCCATCTTTCAAAAAAGGTGTGCGCTGTTGCACGATCACATAATCGTCGCCGCGGGCGTCCTCAAATTTCAGTTTGAACCAGGGGCCGGATTCTTCAATGATCTCCAGGTTCCCGATGGGCGTCAGAGGTTGCTTTTTGCCCATGTACCGCACCGCGTATTCCTGGATCATGGTGACATCCTGCTGGGTTACGCGCACATTGTCAGCCTTCTCCTGTTCCGGAATTGTAGCGGCTACATCTGCTGGAAACAAATTAGTACTCAGCACTTGGTCATAGCCCGACGAAAACAGGATGCCCAATAACATAAAGGCAAATCCGATGTGAACCACCGTACCTCCCATCACTTTCAACCCTTTTCTGTTTTTCTTCAGCAGGTCAATCAACACATCCACATTGGCGGCCAGCCCAAACAAGGCCGTGAGCAGCAGCAATTCATCTGCCAACACCATCAGGCCAAACTGGAGGTACGCGACCACCGGATCAAACCATCGATTGCCCATGTTCTCGGGCTGAATCCAGGAGGCGATTTCCGCATCATAGGCAAAATTCCACCCCTGAAATGCCAGGGCAATCAGAATCAGGGCACCGGAGATCATCGCAATGAGAAATGGCCGAAAAACTGCATCTGCCAGACTTTTGCCCCGCTTGATTTTCCACCAGAGAAACTGCCCGATCCCGGATACCACACCAAAAAGCACAGCAAACCAGACATTCCACTGATAGTAAAACAGTTGTACCTGTCCGGGAGGGGCGAAATTGGTACCAAAGATACTGTTGACCACAGGAAGGGACGTGGCAATGATGATCACCAGGCCTGAGAAAGAAAAAATCAGCACGCCCAGAAACAGCATAAACTCCGCGGTCCAGAGCTTGCTTTCTTCGGGTCGCTGGGGAATGCGCGGCCAGCGCAGCACGCTGAGAATGATGACAGCTCCCACATAGAGCAACAGTAGCACCAACAGCTGCCCCGACAACCCCAGATCCGTAAAGGTGTGCACAGAGGTGTCTCCCAGAATGCCTGACCTTGTCAGAAATGTCGAATACAACACCAGCAAAAAGGTGCCCATGATCAGCATCATGGTAAGTTTGAGATAGGTTTTTGACTTCTGGTAAATCAGCATGGCGTGGAGGGAGGCGACGCCGCAAAGCCAGGGCACCAGCGAGCTGTTTTCTACCGGGTCCCAATTCCAATAGCCACCGAAGTTGAGGGTTTCATAGGCCCAGTAACCACCCATGATGATCCCAATGCCAAGAATCATCACGGCGAAAGATGTCCAGGGCAAGGCTGGCTTGATCCACTGATCGTATTTCCCTTTGATGAGTCCGGCCATAACAAAGGCAAATGGCACCACAGAGGCCGCAAATCCAAGAAATAAGGTCGGGGGGTGAATCACCATCCAATAGTTCTGCAACAGCGAATTGAGTCCACTGCCATTGGTAGGCACAAAATCGGAATTGGTCTGGTAAATGGGTTCGTCGGGGAATACTTCCTTCAAGAGGATAAATGGGGATGATCCTAGCTTCCAGGTGGAGGGCTCAAAGCCCAAGGCAACAACTCCCATCACGAGCAGGGCTGCTCCGGCTAGTACGTCTGCGATGGCATAGGTGCTTCGCTTGCTTTCGAACACAACCCGCCCCAGATACAGGAAAAGGTACCCGATCAGAAACATAAAGCTGAGACCAAATACGAAAGAATCAAGGCTGGCGAACCAGCTCCCCCAGGTAAACTCTCCCCAAAACCCCGTTTGCCCACGCAGAAGCAGAATCAGAATCATGGCAGTGATGGCCCAGGAAGCCAGGATAAAATCACGGGGCGTTGAGGCCAGGGTCTCCCGCTGTCGTACAAATCGCCAGGTGAGATACCCCGCAGGCAGCAGTGTCATCACATAAAACAGCCCTGTGATGATTTTTTCACCCACGTAAGCCCCAAGCAGCATGGAGCTAAGAATGATTTCCACCGAAGCAATGATGGCCACGACGCTATTTCGCCACTCTGTTCGTTTTCGCATCAAGATCAGCCCGAGTACAGAATGCCAGAAACACCACAGCAAAAAACTCCCTTCCTGCCCCTCCCAGAAGCAGGAAATGATGAAGTGGACCGGCAATTCATTTGAGGAATGTGACCAGACATAGTGATACTGGTACTGATGCGTGTAGATCAGCACAAACATGGTGATGATCACCCCCAAGATACCGGCCACGTGCGTCAAGAATCCGCCCACACCCAGCTTCTCCCATTGCTTTTGATCCAGATCCTTCCGCCTGTCGGCAATCAGAAAACTGATCATGGAAACCAGAGCGCCTGCAAATGCCAGGCTCACAAATAATTCTCCAAGTTTTCCTGCTGTAAATTCCATGGACGGTCGATGGTCGAAATATGAGTTGAAAGTTGAGAATGGGGAGTCGAGAATCGAGAAAATTCCTTTATCCCCCAATCCCCTATTCCCCGAAACGGTACTTAATCCCTAGTTCCCTCTCTTATCCCCGCCTTCTCTCCTGCGGTGATATCCGTCTCTTCATACTTGGAGGGACACTTGGTGATGATTTTATCCGCTACAAAGGCCTGATCCTTGTATTCGCCTACAACCACCACTTTTTCTGCCTGATCAAAATTCATGGGCATGGGATCATAGTAGTGAACCAGTTCTACGTTCTGAAGGGTGTCTCGCAGATAAAAGGTGAAGAGATCCCGAGAATTATCATATCCTCCCTGATCACGATTCACCCATTCGCCGGAAATATGAACAACCTTCCCACTAGTTTTAGCAGCGGGGAAGTCGCTGTAGGTACTCACGTTTTTGGAAAGGTTGACGCCGAGGGCCACGACGAAGATAGCCAGAAAGCCAAGAAGGATAATATGGGAAATTTTCATAGGGGCAATAAGAAGTTGAGAGGAGAGAAGCGAGAATCATACTTACTCTTCCAGCTTTCTTTCTACGGAACGGACACGCCGTTCGGTTACGATCATATACGCAATGAGTGCGGCAAAGATAACCATCAAAACGGCGAGTACGGAATACATTCTCCCTTCTTTGAGCAGAATGTCCTGTGAGGCTGAACCGGCCTGCAGGAGAACGGACAAGAGAGGCATTGAGATCATAATGGTTTGACTTCTTTGAAACCGAAAGAAGGGGCAGATTGATCACCGAGTTCAGCTTTTCTGAGGGCAATGGCCAAGCGCATACGCAATTCATAGATCCAGCCGCCCAACAGGGAAAAGCCCAGAATCGCCGGGTACAACACCATTCTGTAGGTGTTATCGATGCCTTCACGCATAAAAATGAACGAACCTCCACCAGCATCACTGTCGGCGGAGGTGGGATGAAGGCCCGGTAAAATTTTCGGCACGATGAAATAAAGCGGAATCAAGGTAGCGAAGGCGAAAATATTGTACACCGATGAAATTCTGGCGCGTTGTTCTTCGTCCGAAAAAGAACTCCTGAGCAGAAAATAGGCCAGATAAATGAGCAGCGATATGCTGGCGCAGATGATGATCGGGTCATTGGTCCACCAAGCTTCCGGATTCGTCCAGGCGAAGTCGGCTTTCCAGGCGACACGCCCCCAGATGGTCCCGGTGATCAGACCAAGGATAGAAAACAAAATTCCAGTGCGGGCAGCTTCGCGTGCCTTGAGGTCGGTATCCAGCAGGTTGGGCGGCAGGTCTTCCCTATCGGGATCTGCCTGACGCAAATACTTCACACTCTGAACCACAGAAATGGTCATCAGCACAATCACCACAAACCACATCGGTACATGGTAAAACAGATTCCGGCTGCTTTCTTCCAGCCCCGGCATTTCGGGTACTCTGACCATAAGGCCATACACCAGAATATACCCTAGCAGGATTACCGCCAGTACCTTATATCCAATCCGCAAAACAACGTTCATGCGCAAAAAACCTATGATTTTCTAGATTGTTCTAAGTGAACCCCCTTCAGGCCGCAAATCTACCAAAATTGGAGGAATTCCGACGATGATTCCTCCGCTTCAATCCCGCCAAACAAAAGGAAAAAGGATCACAGACAACACCATCAGTACCAGGGTGATCCCACCCAGAAACAACAGGGAATCTCCCTCCATACCCACACCTGTCGGGGCAATAGCTTCCTTGGACAGGCGAATCAGCAAGAGTAACACCGGGATAATAATCGGAAAACTCAGCACTGCCAGCAGGGTGGTTCGGTTTTCGGCCTTGGATGCAATGGCCGCCACCAGCGTGAGGTTGGTGGCCAACGCAGCCGAGCCCGCAAGGGCCAGAAAAGCCAGTTGGCCAGGATTCGCTACAGGCGATCCGCCAATGACCAGAAACAACCCCATCGTAAGCAGAGCAATCAGACTGAGCAACACAATGTTGTAGATGATTTTCCCAATGATCACTGCAGCCGGATGCGCAAGAGAATACACATACATCTGTTGTCCTGACTCCTCTGCCAAAAAGCTTTTCCCAACGGCGTTGATGGAGGCAAAGAGAATCATCAGCCAGAACAACACATTCCAGCTCTGCGGACGCATCACCTCCAGAAAAGACAGCGCAATGACGATTACCATACTTGCCACGTAGAGCAGCAGCCCGTTGAAAGCGTATTTCTGCTTCCATTCGATCAGCAACTCTTTGCGGACCATGGCAAGAATTTCCCTGAGCATTTTCCAGGTTGATTAATCGTTCTCACAAAGGTCTCAAAGTCTTTCACAAAGACCACAACGTGGTGAATCTATGTGTTCTTCTTTTGTGCCGTTCGTGAGCCCCCCCAAAAACGACTACCCCATAAACGGATAGCGATAATCCGTCGGAGGATTAAAGTTTTCCTTGATCGTGCGGGTAGACACCCAGCGAAGAAGGTTTAGGTAGGACCCGGCTTTATCGTTGGTGCCCGAGCCACGCGCTCCTCCAAAGGGTTGCTGCCCCACGACAGCGCCCGTAGGCTTGTCGTTGATATAGTAATTGCCGGCAGTATGACGAAGGCGCCTTGTTGCCAAATCAATCGCGTAGCGGTCTTGCGCCCAAAATGCACCAGTCAATGCGTATGGGCTAGTGTTGTCCAGAATAGCGAGGGTTTTTTCGAAATCGCCATCCTCATACTTGAAGATCGTGAGCACCGGTCCGAAGATCTCATACTGGGCGAGCCGGGACTCGGGGGCGACTCC
>CAZLKP010000208.1:1328-8261 GCA_964560095.1 uncultured Bacteroidia bacterium | reverse complement strand
GATGGTAATAGCGGTTGATTTCCGCGTTGAAACTGCTGAGGCCCGGTGCGATGGTCGGGGCCGGAACGCCTCTGGCCGCGAGTGATGCGTTGTCGGAGCGGTCGAACAAGCCCTGCTCCGGCGCGGGGTTGGCAATAACCTCGAGGCCATGGGCCTGGGCCCCGGCCGTAAGCTCTCCGTCGATGTCCATGCGGCCAAAGCCGATCACGGTCAATGCATCGGTGGTATGGTAGCCAGCACCGTCGGTGTTGAGATTACATACGGTTTGCTCCAGCGGGATCACGGGGTGATCGGCGTAGTAGCGGGAGCCCAGCAGGCCTACCTCCTCGCCCGAGTAGGCAATGAACAGGATTGACCGTCGGGGCGGATCGGCGGCCAAGGCCTTGGCGGCAGCCAGCAAGGATACCGTGCCGAAAGCATTGTCACGGGCGCCGTTGAAGATGCTGTCTTCCGCTGTGTACCGGCCGCCGCCTTGTTTGCCTACCCCAACGTGGTCATAATGCGCCGACAGGATCACGTATTCTTCCCGCAGCTCCAGATCGCTGCCCGGAAGGTAGGCGATCACATTGGGACTACTGAAGCGGCGGCGGCTGCCACCGATGGAGGTAGCGGTGAGCGTGCCTTTTTTATTCTCCAAGAACAGCTCGCCGACTTCGCCATCGTCGTCACGGAGCCAGCCGTAGAAGAAGTCATCGCTGCCATTGCTGCCTTCCTCGGCTAGGCTGATGCGGGCATTGCCGAAGTACCGGATCACAAACGCCCAGGGAAAGCGCAGGCGGTACAGCTCGACCATGCCGATGGCACCGCGCTCTTTGGCCAGTTCGCGCTTTTTCTCCAGAGCACTGAAGATCACATTGGGGTTGTCTTCCCCGGGCAACCCCAGGTAGGTCACCACCACCTTCCCCCGTACTTTCAGCCCATCGTAGTCGTCACGGCCGGTTTCCTCATCAATCCAGCCGTATTCCGCAAACACGTACTTGCTCTCCTGACCTTCGAATTCGCCGGAGAGAAACAGCAGGTTATCCCCGTGGGTGAAGGTCTGATCATTGACGGAGAGAGAGCCCGTGGTGGGGGGAACGATCTCCTCGTAAGGCACCAACTGGAAATGCCCGTCCATACCTGGGGCAGGGGAAAGCCCGAGGGCGGCAAAGTGAGAAGCGAGGTACTTCGCGGCAATCTCCAGGCCTTCGGAGCCGGTGCGCCGGCCTGCCAGCTCGTCGGCAGCGAGAAACCGCATGTAGGCGGTTACCTCAGATTCTGTAATGATCGACTCAGCCTCAGTAGACTGTGCCTGCAGCCAGGTCGGGAGCAGGAGCGTACCCGCCAGCAAACAAAGCCAGATGTTCTTCATGTTGTTACCCATTCGGGCAGGAAAATAGACAAATCCGCTCCTGTGGCAAAGTCGACACAGAAAAGTAGTTCGATTCCCGGCATTTGCGGGGAAATTGGTAGTTTCCCCCAAAGGACAGCGTTATGCAGGCGACCACCCGTTTCCGGGCTTTCCGTACCATCGAAACCGAGCAGGGGTTTCATGGTGAAATCATGCATCGCCAGATCGGCGACTTGCCAGCAGGCGAAGTGCTGGTGCGGGTTCATTACAGCTCTCTTAACTTCAAGGATGCCTTGTCGGCGACTGGGCACAAGGGCGTTACCCGGACCTATCCCCACACGCCCGGTATAGATGCCGCTGGGATCGTGGTGCACAGCGATGCCCCCAGGATTCAGACTGGTCAGGAAGTGATCGTGACCAGTTATGACCTGGGGATGAATACCGACGGCGGATTTGGAGAATACATCCGCGTACCGGCGGGCTGGGTGGTTCCCCTGCCGAGCGAGATGAATCTGCGCCAGAGCATGATCCTGGGCACCGCAGGTTTTACGGCCGGGCTGGCCCTCTACAAAATGGAACGCTGCGGCCTGGACCCGGGCGAAGGTCCGGTGGTGGTGACCGGAGCCAGCGGGGGTGTGGGCTCGCTCGCAGTGGCTCTGCTGGCCAAGCGTGGCTATGACGTGTGGGCCGTTTCCGGGACACCGGAAGCGCATGACCTGCTGCGCCAGCTCGGGGCAGATACCATCCTCAACCGCGACGATGCCAACGACGACTCAGGTAGGCCCCTGCTCACAGGCCAATGGGTCGGTGCCATCGATACCGTGGGGGGGAAATACCCTTGCTACCCTGATCAAAGCATGCAAACGAGAAGGCTCGGTAGCAGTCTGTGGCCTGGTAGGCTCCCATGAACTAAACACGACGGTCTATCCGTTTATTCTCCATGGTGTGAACCTCCTGGGTGTGGATTCGGCTACCTGCCCCATGGAAATAAGACAGCGAATCTGGAACCTGCTGGCAGATGCCTGGTCCGTATCTCTCCCGAATTCCATGATCACAGACATTTCCCAGGAGCAAATTGAATCCTACATTGACCGGATGCTGAAAGGCGCAACCATAGGCAGAGTTGTTGTGAATCTCCGCTCTGAGTAATTTGCTGAAAAGAAAGCTGGTATATGAATATCTGGAGCCGCATGTTTGTCGTCATTCTCTTGGCAGGGAGTGTTTCGGGTTGCCTGACGATTAAGGAGAGCTACACATTTAAACGAAACGGATCTGGGCGGATGTCTTATTCGCTGGAATTTGATCCCCTTGACGAAGCATTCACTGGTACCCGGGATGACATGTTCCCTGATTCATGGTCGTTTGAATCCATGGCGGAGGCGATCAGCCGGGTTCCCGGCATCAGTCGCATTGAGCTTAGCGAGGCAGAGAATGGCCGTGGGTTTGGACTCTCGTTTAAATTCAAAAGCCTGACCTCGCTCAACCATGCGCTCAGCCGGATGCTTTTGACAGATACCACTGAGGTATTCTCCTACTTCAAACGAGAAAATGATCTATGGGTCAGGCGCCACAAAGCAGACAAAATTCAGCTTTCGGAAGCCTTTGTTGCCAAATCCAGAAACGAATCCCAGGTAGCCGCATTACTTAATCAACTGAGCTACGAAGTAGAAATGGGGTTCAAACAACCAATCGCTGTCGCATATTCGGAATCTGAAGGCCGGATTTTGGGGAGAAAAAACAGGATTTTCCGCACGGAAGTCTCTTTGGCAGATCTGGGACAGTCACCGGAGGCCCTCCATTCAACTATACTATTGGATTAAGTCATAGGATTAAATTTCCTGATAATGAGGATGTTTTGACAGAAATATTTTGCATTTTGCTGTAAAATTCTTCTTTTTCTCACACCGGCACGTCGTTTGTGGCAATTATCATTCACCCAAACTAAACCCACATGTTTATAGCCAGGACACCTATTATCCGCTTGTCCTCCTCCATTCTTTTTGCTTTGACAATGATGCTGACTACGGCTCCCCTTCACGGCCAAAGCATAGGTGATCTGGAGTATCTCGGGCCTGCAGACGAAGCCTGGGAAGATTCACACAAAGTGATGCCCGGTGAATCTCTGTATTCGATTGCCCGTCAGTATGGTCTCACCGTGGAAAAACTCCAGCAGCTCAACCAAATGGACAACGAAACCATCTACCCGGGTCAGCGGCTGATCGTGAAAGAAGAAGCTGGTACCCATCAGCGTACGCGCGGGATTCAGGAGCAAACCACACCGATCCTGCCGCCAATGAGTGGCTACGCCGATATGGAACGCCGAAGATATTATCAGGTAAGACAAGGCGAACGTATCGAAGATATTGCCGCCAGGTTTCAGATTCATCCTGATCGCCTTCGTGAGTGGAATGCCATTTCCAATGTTTATCCCGGTCAGACCCTGATTGTGGATAAATGGGTTGAACGCGTAAATGTCGCTGAGCTTCGCGGCCGGGAGGCCTCTGCCAATCTGCGCACCAGTCGTGGCATGGATGATCCCCAGACCCGCAGCCGTTCCTTCGATATGGAACCTGTAGGTAACCTCGACGTCTTTGCCCAGGGACCGTTTGCAGCCGCCAATACCCGCGCCCAGCAAACCAACACCCGCAGCTTTGAGCAGCCGTATGAACAGGTGCAGGACGGAGAATGGCTGATGGAACGCCCCTCTTACCGGGCCTATCGTCAGGGAGGCGCAACACAGGGCAATCAGCGCACCTACCAGCGTGCACCGGAGCGGGTATTTGACGCCCGGGAAGTGTCAGGGCCATACGATGTTGTGGAAGACCGGTATCGTGGCGAAACCACCCCTTTCTACGCTTTCCACAATGACCTTCCTGCTGGCACCAAAGTAGAAGTGCAGATTCCAAACAACAGCGGCTTTATCGAGCTGGAAATTGTAGGGCCGATGCCCAGAGGGACCAGAGGCATGATTGCCCTGTCTCCTTCTGCTGCCCGCATTGTGCAGGGGGCAGGCGGTCTTGACCAGCGGGTAACCATTCGCTACTAATCCCGAAAAACGTCACAAAAATAAGCTGTGAAGAATCTTCACAGCTTATTTTTGATCTGTAACTATGCTCGTCCTCGTAGATTCACCGCTGGAGAAAGCCTGGCAGGCCTATCAGAAGGATACCGGCAGCCGGGTCTTTCAATACGGATCTGTTTCCCTGTTTCTGGCGGTGTATGCGGTCCTGATTCTGTTTGCTCGCACCCCACAAGTGATGGCCTACAACGGGGTGGATATATGGTTCTGGCTGGTGGATCAGATTCCGCTCGGGGGCACGGTCATTGCCTCTCTTCTGCTGATATCCTATCTGGCCATTCCCGCCTGGCAGGATTGGAAAGGGATCAAAACCGCGAAAGAAATCAAAGAGGATAAGGAGAAAGCCAAAAAAGATAAAAAGTTTAAGCCCAAAGAGAAGAAGCCCTTTTCGGTCAATGGCTACTATGCATTGTTTATGTGGCTGGAAGGGCTGCTCTATGGCAGCGTCATATATGCCCTCCTTCCTGAGGTCTTGCGCTGGTTTTTTGAAGCCCTTGGCGACAATCCCGCGTTGCCGGTTCAGTATGATGCCATTCGCAGCCTTTGGTCCTACAACTCCAACATGGCTCAGGATGTGGCTCTGGCTTTCGGAGCAGGCGTATATGAAGAAATCCTATTTCGGTCCCTGCTTTTCATGCTTATCATCTATGTGGCCAAGACCTATGGCAAAAAGTATCGGTATTTAAAGCAATTTGACTTGAAGGAAGACCAGCTGCGACCTTTTCCACTCCGAATCCCGAAATACGATAAAAAAAGCCCCGGATATCGCTGGCTCATCATTCTGGGATGCGTGATCTATGCTTCCTCCCACTTTATCCTACCCTATGCCGATCAGCTCTCACAATTTGGCTTTATCTACAGACTTTTTTTTGGCCTGCTGATGTACCTTATATTTGTGAAGCGAAATCCGGCCGTTGCGATGTGGACGCACATTGTGTATGATTTGCTCTATTTCGGTCTGCGCTGGATCTGAATGCTGATTTCCATGTGCAACAGTCAAACATCTGACCCTTTCTTGGTCCTCAATTGCAACTGAGCATGATCTATAACAACATTGTCGAAACCATCGGCAACACCCCCCTGGTGAGGCTCAATCACGTAGCTGCCCACATCAAGGGCACCGTGCTGGTAAAAGTGGAATATTTTAATCCCGGTAACAGCGTCAAAGACCGCATTGCTCTTTCCATGATCGAAGATGCCGAGCGAAAAGGCCAGCTGCGCCCCGGTGGCACCATCATCGAAGGCACTTCCGGCAACACCGGCATGGGACTCGCCCTCGTGGCAGCCGTCAAAGGCTATCGCTGCGTCTTTACCATGGCTGAAAAACAGTCACAGGAAAAAATCGACATTCTTCGCGCTGTGGGAGCAGAAGTAATCGTCTGTCCAACCAATGTGGAGCCCGAAGATCCACGATCCTATTATTCTGTGGCACGAAGACTCTCGACGGAAATTCCCAATTCCGTGTACC
This sequence comes from uncultured Bacteroidia bacterium, assembly GCA_964560095.1. Classification (GTDB taxonomy): domain Bacteria; phylum Bacteroidota; class Bacteroidia; order J057; family J057; genus JANQTF01. The sequence continues at coordinate 2,384 of CAZLKP010000208.1, read as the reverse complement.
TCAACCAGTACGACAACATGAGCAATACTGCCGCTCACGTTGCTGTTACCGGGCCGGAGATCTGGGAGCAAAGCAAGGGTGCCATTACGCATTTTGTCGCAGGCATGGGTACCTGTGGGACCATCTCGGGCGTTTCCTCCTATCTCAAGGAGCAAAACCCAGCCGTTCAAACCATCGGCATCGATACCTATGGATCGGTGTTCAAGAGGTTACATGAAACCGGAGAGGTTGACCAAAATGAGATTTATCCCTATCTCACAGAAGGGATCGGAGAAGATATTCTGCCGGCAAACTGCAACATGGAGGTCATTGACCACATCATCAAGGTTGCTGACAGGGATTCGGCTATGATGACCAGGAAACTGGCACGGCTGGAGGGGCTTTTCATCGGCTGGTCCTGTGGAGCGGCCGTGCATGGTGCCCTGGAGTACGCCCGTGACCATCTCGGCAAAGACGATATGATGATCATTATTCTCCCTGATCATGGCACCAGATATCTGGGCAAGGTGTATAATGACAACTGGATGAAATCCCATGATTTTCTCGACGAAGGATCCATGGTGACTGCCGCGCAAATTCTCGCCGAAAAATCTCCAACGACCCTCATCACCCTCCACGGCAAACAGAAACTTTCTGAAGCCGTTGCCCTTATGAGACAACATCATGTGTCGCAAATCCCGGTCATGACGGATGGAGAAATCACCGGAAGCCTCAATGAAACCCGTGTGCTCGGTGCGCTCCTCGAAGATCCCTCGCTGAAGGATGCCCAGGTAACCCAGCTCATGAGTGACCCGCTTCCCTTTGTCCTGGGATCCACCCGACTGGATGTTATTACCAAGCTGATCAACAAAGATAATCCCGCCGTATTGGTGAAACTCGATGACGGCAGCCTGGATATCATCAGCAACTATGACCTCATCCAGACGCTGAGTGTCTAGTGCTTTGTCAAGCACCAGGCTCCAACCTTTCCCGCAAAATCACGTCCATATTGACGAGGATGTCTCGTTACAGGCTTCCTTTTTTCCCTTGTAATAGCAACTTCCTCCAACTTCCAAC
>CAZLKP010000208.1:0-1318 GCA_964560095.1 uncultured Bacteroidia bacterium | reverse complement strand
TTATGACTTCCCTCAAGCATCTTTCCATGTCGGCTTCCTTTCTGTTGGTTGCCATCCTGGCTATCATTGCCAGTGCCTGCAGTTCTTCCTCCAATGAACAGACAATGATGATCCCGGCGTCCTCTACCGTGGTCATGACTATGGATCTGGGGCAAATGGGTAAGAAAGCCATCAACTTCTCTGACCTCTGGGACTACATAACTGACCAGACCAACGAAGATAAAGTATTTGAGAAAATTGAACGCTCAGGCATTGATTTTACTGGCAATGTGTACGCTTTTTTTGATACAGAAGCTGGGATGAAGCTGGTCACTGGGGTCATTCTCCCTCTGAAAGATGCGGATGAATTCAACCAGTTTCTGATGAATATGTCATCTGACATGGGGGTTGCTTTCGCCCCACAGCAAACCGACGGGGTGAATCATGCGGATCTGAACCAGGGAAAAGCACTGTGCATCTGGGATGATGACAAAGCGCTGATCCTGGGTCAGAGTGGATTTATCGGAGAGGACAATCAGGAAGAACGCCTGGACGATGGGCTGCAGCAATTCCAAAACGGAGCCAGAAAGCAACTCCCCTCAAACAGCGATGAATTTTCCGATTTGCTACGGGAAGGGCATGACATGAGCTTTTTTGTGAACTATGAGAAAATTGCTCCGATGGCCATGATGCTCAACCCAGTGGTGGCCCAATCCGGCATCAAAGACATGAAAATTGCTACAGGCATGGACTTTGAAGACGGAGAAATCCGGGTGGCGAGTCGCGGATATTATGATAAAGCGGCCAAACGCTATGTCGACATCATGGGTGGAGAAGTCGATGATGACCTACTAAAAACGATCAGCCAGGACTCTCCGGTAGGCTTTTTTTCCATGGCCATGGATATGGGTCAGCTGTTTGATATGCTGGACGATGGTGGGCTTCTGGAAGAAATGGAAGATGAGCTTCGGGAAAAAGGGATTGATGCTGAGGAAACGATTGAGGCATTCTCAGGCTCCGTGGTTGCTGTCCTCAACACCGTCAACATGAAGCGCCCTTCTTATGCAGCCCCTGATGCAGCCCCCTCCGAGCCGGATCCACAGATTGTGGTTGCGATCGGCCTGGAAGACCGCGATCACATAGAGTCTCTGCTGGACAGATCTGTTGCAAAAGGCGACCTCACACGCACAGGCAATCTCTTCACCTCCAGAAATCAGTCAGCCTTCATTGTCCTGGAAGATGACCGTATGTTGATTGCTGATCCCCTATCTTACCATGCGATGGATAACGGCAATCTGAAGGATCTTCCCGAAAGCTTCGAGGACATAGCTACAGACTA
>CAZLKP010000207.1:6319-8274 GCA_964560095.1 uncultured Bacteroidia bacterium | reverse complement strand
TCATTTGCATCAGCCGATGCACCAGGAAGGATTCCGACATCCACCGTTGTTGCATTGAGCGAATCGGGATTGTCGATATAAAACAGGATTTGCAAATCTCCATCAGCCTCGCCAGTGAGGATTTCTGCTGCCTGAATCGCAACAATCGGAACGGTCACACACTCAGCTGAATCCCCGGGATTCCCAAACACTTCCCGGCCATCGAAGATATTCCCGGAGCTGGTGATGGCCCGTTGCCAGTTACCTCCGTCATTGTTATCGGCATTGGGATCACAGAGCACCAGAGAAGGTCCTCTTCCATCGGGAGTTGTTGTCCAGGGAGCCACATCATCAAATCGGACCGAATCGATGGTTATTCCGAGAGAATCGCGAATCGTAATGGATTCTCCGCCATTGTTCAAAGAACCCGATGTCCAGTTATAGGCCGTCACCCCCCAGAAACTTGCCATGGAAACTGAATCATCAGTGGCCAGAATGTACGCCCCGGGAACCAGTTTTACCGAGGGGAAATCAAACGAAATCGCGTCGGAAATGGTGTATCCAGAAAGATCAAGGGTATCAGACGTGTTGTTATACATCTCGATATACTCCAGGTCTGTTCCCGGAGGATTATACATGATCTCCGTTATCACCAGATCAGTTCCACCTCCTGGTGTACCACAAGGGGTTGGCTTGTAGGTATCCACCGGATAAGGATCAGGTGCAAGATCATTGGTGGCAATACCATCAAAATTGTCAACCGCTGCCACGATCCAGCTTCCCAAAACGAAAGTAGAAGAATCCGGCCCCGTCGCACAGCGGCGTTGTGCCCAACTGTTCTTGTATTCCCAGGGCTCCCCGGTTCCGTCCACATTGATATCGCCAAACACGTCAATCTCCACCCCGTTTTCAAACAGCTCGAAAGCATCATCTCCATTAAAATTATGGGCTGTCGAAGAAGAGGAATCAATAAACGTAGCGTCAAATCCAAAAAAATCGCGGAATGCAGCAGAGTCCCTTGACACATAAATCCAATCTCCGGTTGAAGCAGAAACCGCCGGGAAGGCGAACTCCACGCTATCGGTCCCTCCGCCATTGTTGGCACATCCTACTCCATACACACTGAGATCAGGAATATCATTCAACACATAGTATTCCGTGGCCTTGGCGAGTGCATTGGCGTGCATCACTCCAACCAGCACCAGATCGGGAGATAGTTTTACTTCCTGCAGTACCGGATACGGGACGGGAGCCCCTGCATTGGTGGTGGTTCCGTCAAAATTATCCAAGGGACTAAACTCCCAGTTGCTGAGTACAAAAGTTGCCGTATCAGGGCCTGTTCCATCCATTCTGTGGGCCCAGCCATCTGTATATTCCCAGGGTTCGCCGGTTCCGTCCAGAAGGGTATCTCCGAATATTTCTATGAGTTCACCGGACTTAAAGATTTCAATTCCATCGTCACCGTTGAAGTTCAGCGCATCGGGATTGGCATCAATGTAATCCGCATCAAAGCCAAAGAAGTTGCGAAACTCTGCAGAATCTCTCGCCACATAAATCCGGTCTCCGGTAGAAGCTGATGCTACCGGGAAGGTCCATTCAATCCCGTCGGATCCACCCCCGTTGTTGGTAACCCCGATTCCATAAATACTCAGATCAGGAATATCCGCGATGACTTCAAATTCAACGGCTCGTAGCGGTGTCACTGGTCCGTCAATGACTCCTTTGAGAATCAATTCGATATCCACCATAGTTCCTCCGGAACCTCCAGAGCCTCCACCAGCCGGCATGTAAGGCATGATCGGATAAGGTGTCGGGGATGTGGCATTCGTACTTTGCCCATCAAACACATCGATTCCGCTGTAGGTCCAGCTGTTTACCATGAATGTGCTCCCGTCAGGACCTGTGCTGTCATTCCTTTTGGCCCAGCCATCTGTGTACTCCCAGGCTGTACCGGTGCCACTGATCTGGATGTCTCC
>CAZLKP010000207.1:0-6309 GCA_964560095.1 uncultured Bacteroidia bacterium | reverse complement strand
TCCAAACACATCCACAGCACCTCCAGCCTCAAAGAGTTCGACGGCATCGTTTCCATTGAAATTGGTCACAATTCCTCCATCAATAAAATCAGCATCAAACCCGAAAAAATCATGAAAGAGGGCTGAATCTCTTGCCAGGAAGAAGGTGGAACCGGTCATGACAGATACTGCCGGAAAATTGTATTCCACACTATCTGATCCCCCTCCGTTATTGGCGGTCCCGATCCCGTAGATGCTCAGATCTGGGATATCGACAACCGCATAGAACTCCAGGAATTTGGGATTACCGCCCGTGAGTGGCCCGTCTCCAATTCCCACCAGAATAAGGTCTCCCAGGACAGCTGGTTTTGCCTGGAGGGAGGGATAATCGCCTGCCAGGCCTCGCCCGATGAGGGCAGCCATAATAATAGTTAGTAAGCGTAGTAATTTGTCCATAGTTTGGTAAATTAATCTAACGTCGGGTAAAAGTTGAGGATAGATCCGGCTATCTGGTTATCATTTCTTGTGGGAAGATGTTCGGGATAAATTCCCACAAGATTGGTAGCAACCAATAGGTCACGACTGTGAGCAGCAGGATAGAAATTAGGTTGAGAAGCAACCCCACCCGGACCATGTCTTTGATTTTCAGATAACCGGAGCCAAACACGACTGCATTGGGGGGAGTGGCCACAGGAAGCATAAATGCACAGGAGGCAGCTACCGTTGCACCGACCATCAAGAGATATGGATGCACATTGATCGCCAATGCAAGGGTAGCAAGGGTTGGAAGCATCATGGCCGTAGTGGCAAGATTGGAGGTGATCTCCGTGAGGAAATTAATGCCTGCAATGACAACCAGAAGCAACACAATGATCGCTACGCCATCCAACAAAGAAAGTTGAGAACCAAACCACTGAGCCAGCCCGGATACTTTAAAACCCTCAGCCAGCGCCAGCCCGCCTCCGAAAAGAAAAAGAATTCCCCAGGGCAACTTCACTGCTTCTGACCATGTAATCAGCGATCGCCCCTGCCTTCCGGATGCAGGAATCACAAAGAGCGACAGTCCCGCAATGACAGCAATCACTGTATCATCCAGCCTGGAAATCACCTCGCTGACCTTGCCTATCCCTATTGCCAGCACACCAGGTGATGCACCAGGATCATAGGCGATCGCCCATTCTTGCAAATATGGCCTACTTATCCAGGCAAGCCCCGTCAGCGTAAAAACCATTAATACCGATTTTTCCTCAGGTGTAATCCGGCCCAGTTGGCTCACCTGATGGGTGATTTCCGCTCTTCCCCCTGGGAAAGAGGTTTTCGTAAACTTGAAGGCCCATCGAGTAAGGTATGTCCAGCTGATAAAAAGTAAGGTCACAGAAATAGGGAGTCCAAAACTCAGCCAGGTGAAAAAGGAGATTTCTATCCCATATATATCGTCAATGATACCTGCTAGCAGCAGGTTGGGAGGGGTCCCGCCGATCGAAGCGCTGTAAGCAATCGACAGCATGAGGGCTTTCCCAAATGTCTTTACTTCCTTTTCTGAGCTGAGAGGACTGTTCTGAAACTGAGAAACGATGGCCATTCCGATTGGCAGCATCATCACTGATGTCGCTGTATTGGAAATCCACATGGATAAAAATGCTGTGCCAATCATGAACCCCAGAATAATGCCTCGAATATCTGTGCCGATCAGTTTGATGATGTTCAAAGCAATACGACGATGCAGGTCCCATCTTTCTATCGCAATCGCCAGCATAAAGCCTCCTACATAGAGGAAAATGTATTTGTGCCCAAAAGAGGAAGTGGTTGTGCTGATGTCGAGTGCGCCGCTCAAGGGGAAAAGTACGATGGGAAGCAGCGAAGTAACCGCGATCGGGATGCACTCCGTGATCCACCAAATGGCAATCCATACTGTTGAGGCAAAAACCGCCCGAGCCTGATCCCCCAGGCCTTCCGGGTGAAAAAAAAGCAGAATAACAATAAATGAAATCGGTCCCAACAGAAGGCCTATCGACTTAATGTTATTCGAAATGTAGAGTCCCGTTCGCACAATCATGGTCGGTTAATCGTGGTGTCCCTGCACAACATCCCAGGCTACCTGTTGCAAAAATTCAGCATCCTCCTCCGTCTGGATGTTGAGATAAAGAGGCTCCCCATAGATGTCTGTACTGGTGAGCCTCGGAGGTAGTCCAACTGGAGACATTCCGGTGAGTACTGCATACACGACACAAGCCGTGAGATAAGTACCCGCAGGAGAAGGATGGCTGCCATCCGGATGAAATAATTTCAGGTCGTGACGAAGTGTTCTGGCTTGTTGCCAGGCAATCCCGACCGGGATCAGCTCGGCGTCTATGGCATCTGCTGCCCGTATATATTCTGCCTGAATTATGTTAAGCATGTACGGATTCCATTCTCTGGCCCAAGTCATATATAACAGCACCCGGGTATCATTATCCGATACCAGTGCGGCCAGTTTGGTAGCATATATCAGCAGGCTATCCGGATGGTTGATCGCCTGAAGACTGTGGTCCTGGAGAATGATCGCATCATACGCTCCAGATTCCATGTTAGAAACAGTCTGTAGCGACTTTTCTCCGCGCCAGTGCTGCCCAAGATTTGTCCCTCCAGAGGTGGATTGCCGCATCACATAGGGGAGATTCTGGCTTGCCGCCATAGCCTGAACCGACTGGGGGAGATTCCAGAAATAGGTATAGCTATTTCCAACGAATAAGATATGGCGGGAAAGACTGTCCTGGGAAAAAACCTGAACGGAATGACAGCACAGAATCAGCATCAGAGTCCTTAACATGTCGCAGCGTTTGCAAACAACAGATTCCTGGAATGCTCAGGGCTTCTCAGAATCTGTAGTAGTAGTGTAAAAAAAGGCGTAACCCGCTTTCTATCCGAATGATCATTCGGTCTGGATCCATCTCTATGTTAAAGATTTATTAGCAGCTCTGCGGCTCAGTTTAGACTTTTTTATAGTATTTTACTCCTGTTTACACCCACAGAATTATCAGGAATTCTAGATGGAGAAAAGTTTACAAGAACGATTTTTTGAAAAACTGGAAGAGAAATACGGTCCCAAAAACTTGCTCACTTCCAGGTTTGGCAGCCATCCGTTTGGAGCTATTTCAGAGCAGCTAAGTATCAGTGCAAGCCAGTTTTCAAAGCTAATTTCCGGAACTGCAACAGAAGGGATGTACCTCCGAACGATCAAAAACATTGATCGCCTCATCCAAAGAGAATCCCTGAGGGAGCAACTGGAAGAGTCATTGACCCATCTGGAAGAAAGCGAGTCGATTATCCGGTCCCTGAAACAGAAAGCCAGGAGCAAAAATATGATTCTGCTCGTCCTTGTCGTCTGCCTGATCGGAAGCACCCTCACCCTTGCTTCCCTGGCGATTTGGGGAACAGAGCAAGACCCGGAGCAACCGGATATCACGGGTCATCCGCTATCATCCTTTTTCGACAGAGCTTTTAACTCCAGCTTTAGTTCTCCCTATCTCGACGTCCATGAAGTCCAGCAATTTTGTCCGGGAAGTGCCTACGAGGGTGTATGGTCGCTGGCGGAGCCATACAAGCTGCCCATTCCCAGCAGGAATCCAGGATTGTATTATCTGGCCAGATCGGCAGATGTCAGAATGAAATGCAGCCGGTCAGATTCTCATTTCCCAGGCAAGGGAAAAATTCTCCTGGGCTACGAATATCTGGTGAATGAAATCTGGGTGGATACCAGGATGGCTCCCCTCTCCCCTACCTACTTCGATAAGGAAACCAAGCAGTTTACGGATGCATTTGCCCGCTTACAGTTTGAAGATTCCCCTGATTTCCAGAAAGTAGCCACGATATACTCGTTTTTTATCGATCGGTTTGAGCTCAAATCTGATTCCATTTTCAGGTACGGTGAACCCTGTGGACGATATGCCTCTGAGATCAATGAAGAGCTGGTCAGGGAATATGAAATTGACATCAATTATATCCTGGAAAATGTGCTCTCAGACATGACCACCACCAAGTGTAACGCCACCCCCAATCCGTACTGCGACCCAAATACCCTCACCCAAAAGAAAAGTGTCGTCAGTTTTGATTGCGTATATACCATCGACAATGAAAATCTCGGGATTGGCGGCGGTTACCCTTACAAAAAAGGCTATCGCCTCGAAAAGCAGAATTACTCGGATAATCTGACCTGCGCTTGTAGCGACAATTAGGCCATATGCCCGAAGGCTGGCTCCTTCAATTTTCTCCTCCAGCTCACGTACCCGGCAACTGCCAATCCCAGAAAAATCACATACTGAAAACTGGTCAATCCCAAGCCTTTGTAGATATACAGCGGGACAGAAATCAAATCACCAACGATCCAGTAAATCCAGTTTTCGATGTTTTTACGGGCCATAAACCACATCCCCACAAAGAAAATGGCGGTGGTGATGGAATCAATGACTGGAACATCACTGTCTGTGTGGTTGGCCAGAACATAGTAGAGCAGGCCTGCCGACACCAGCAAGATTCCAATTCCAATCAGGTTTTCTTTGAGGCTGGCCCGGGAAATGGGCGGCACATCCCCTCCCGCTTTCGGGTGAAGCCAGTAATACCAGCCGTATATACTCATCGCAAAATAGTAGGCATTGATCGACATATCGCCGTAGAGCCCGGCATGGTAGAGCAGATAAACATAGATCGCCGTCGAAATGATGCCGGTCGGATACACCAGAATATTCTCCTGCTTGGAAAAAAACACACTCAACAAGCCGAATATTACTGCAATGATCTCCAGGATAATATCAACAGCAGCGTAGCTCTGGTAGGGCTCCACCAAATATCTCAGAACGATATCCATCAAAGATTCATTTTACGTCGGATGCCCCACAGAAGAAGCCAGGCCCAGCTCACAATCAGCACCGATCCGCCAATGGGGGTCATAATACCCAGATTGAGCGGGGTGAGTAGCAGCAGATAGATAGAGCCGGAAAACAATAGGGTTCCTATAATCGTCAGCCATGTGATCCAGCGGGTAGATACATCCATAATGCGTTCTTGAACGGACCCCATGATGATGAGGAATAATCCGTGGTACATTTGAAAACGAACCGCTGTCTCAAATGAATCCAGCTGAGAAGGCTCCAGCACCTTTTCCAGGGCGTGAGCTCCCATGGCGCCGGCGATCACGCCGGTCAATCCGAAAAAAGCCCCGGCAACGTAGGCTGTTTGTATACTGCGTTTGTTCATGATCTAGGGCTCAATGTCATTCTGCCGCAAATCTACAAACGCATTCAGCAAATCAAACTGCTGCTTTGCCTCCACTTCCAATTTCCAACTGCCCAAAGATTTTGACATCTTTCGGATATAATTACCTTTCACCATGAAGATCGAATATAACGCCCCGGTCATTCTCACCTATGCCTTACTGGCTTCGGTCATTCTGCTGGTCAATCAAATGTTTGTCAACATCATGCCGGTCTTCACGGTGTATCCCGAGATCAGCCTCACAGACCCTCTGTGGTATGTCAGACTTTTTTCTCACGTCCTGGGACACGGTAGCTGGGAACATTTGGTCAGCAATTTTACCATCATTTTGCTGGTTGGGCCTATTTTGGAAGAGAAATATGGCTCCAAAGACCTGCTGTTAATGATTGTGGTCACAGCCTTTGTGATTGGACTGTTGCAGGTGTTCTTTTTCCCGAATGCTTTGCTGGGTGCAAGCGGTATTGCCTTCATGCTGATTCTCCTGTCTTCCTACACAAGAACTCGTTCCGGTGGCATACCCCTTTCCTTTTTGCTGATTGTGATCTTGTTTTTGGGAAAGGAATTATTCCACGCCATCTCTGAAAACGATCAGATCTCACAATTTGCCCACATCATTGGGGGAATTCTGGGTGGCATCTTTGGGTTTATCCTTGAGGGCGGCGGCCGGAACAAGAAAGCATCTCGCAAATCCGGAAAGAATTCCAGCACGGATCTCACCGCTCAAATATTGTCAGATCCGGGTAAAAAGTAGCCCAGGCAAAGTAATAGCCAATATATGAGCGGGTGCCTGCAAGGCCATCTCCATTTCCGTGCTTGCGACCAAACACATCGTAGCGATTCCCATCTTCGTCTTCGAGAATCAGTGCCGTAGATCCACCTGTCGGCTGAAAAGACAAGGTGTCGCCATTCGCAACTCTGCTAAATGCAAGCAGAAAATTCTCATCACGGCTGCCTACTACAACAATGGGTTCTCCCCCAACTTCATCTTCTACAAGATAGACGCTGCCCGGTTCTGCCTCAAACTCCGCCAAAGGATATACCTTAACATCTTCATTTCCAATTACCCCAAGAACACGATCC
>CAZLKP010000206.1:0-8279 GCA_964560095.1 uncultured Bacteroidia bacterium | reverse complement strand
GGTTCTGCCGGTCCATGAGCTGCGTCTCTGTATCGGATTCATTTTCCGATCACATAGAAAAAAGAGTAGGTTTCCGTTGTGAAATCTCATCCGACAACCCTCTCGCAGTTCACCACCTTTCTGCTGATTATCAACTGGACTTGCTTCACCTTCTACTCAGCCATTGTGGTACCTATCGGCACCAGGTTCTTGGATCCGATGCATCAGGGACTCATCACCCAGCAGGTAACCCATTGGCTCAATGTATTGACGGGGGTCTACGTGGTAGCCCATCTGGCGGAGATGATGATACTTCCCAACCGAAGGAGACATTTCGTTCTCTGGAGTATCGTGCTCCTCTGCCTGACGGGACTGCTGCTGTTGCATGCTCATCTGGATGGAATGATTGATCCGGATCTGATGGACGTCACAGATGGCAGGCGCTTTTATCCCGGTCACCGAGCCTATCTGTGGGTGAGTACGATCGGATGGCTGGCTGCAGGGTGGCTCATGGTGGAGCGTTTGTTTGTGTCTCCAAGGGTGTGAAGGTCCCCTTCTGTAGCTCTATTTTTCTATTTGCCAAATCCCGCCGATGGCGTATATTTGCCTCCCATTCGGGTCGTTAGCTCAGCTGGTTTAGAGCGCTGCCTTGACAGGGCAGAGGTCACTGGTTCGAATCCAGTACGACCCACCAGATGCACAAAGAGGCTGTCCATAAAGGATGGCCTCTTTTTTTGTATACCGCAGTGAGTCACACATTACACGAAGTTATAAGCACCCTACTCCGGAACTCCTGTGCCGGACTCTGTGCTTCTCTGTGTCTATACAGACTTCTTGAGACGGCCTCTTTGTGTTTTTTCAGAACCTCCATCATCAGTACACCTTTTCCCACACCACGATTTCTCCTCCACGCCGACCAAAGCAATCGCTTCGGACCCGTATGGAGGGGACATCTGTTTCCGGTGTCCGGAATCCCATTGACTCCTGGTAATAGTCCGTGTCTGCTCCCTGAGGGTTGAAGCGGAAGTTCATGGCATCGTCAAACTCCTCGAGTTCCTCATGCAGATTCCCCACCTCAAACTCCTGCCTGGGGCAGTCGGAGGAAATGGCGAATATCACGTATTCCTTGCCGGGGGTTAGGGGAATACTCACATATTCAGACCTGAAATCCGGTTCAGAAGCTTCCTTGATCAGTCTGTAGCCCCGGCTTTTCATGCCGGCTTGCATCAGGCGCTTGCCCCGGCTGTAGGAGATGTAGGTATAATGAAGGTCGGTCACTACCTGGCCACGATCATATTCTGCCTCCATGATGCTTCCCCCTACTTCTTCCCGAATCCAAACCCCGTCCTGCTTTCCATTCGAATATCTACCTCGGGCCGTGTATTCATCCGTCGTGATCACAAAGTCTCCTTGCTCCTTGCCATTGACATAGGAGCCCCGGGAAATACGCTTCCCGTTTCGAAAAAAAATGGTAACCCTCCCGACAGGCTGACCATCACGAATTCTTCCTGTCACAATAAGATGCCCCTCCGGACTTACATAGATGCGCTTTTCGTTTGTTGCCCGAGGATCGCGTATCTCATTCATTGCCAGCTGAAACCGATCGTGCAGGGCACGGGTAAATGCCTCCACGATATGATGTAGCTGCTCTGTTGGGTCTTCAGGCAGAGATGAGGACCAGGTGCCGATATTGGCGATCCACCTGCTGCTATCTTGCATGGAATTGAGCTTGATTGTTCCGTCGGAGACCTGTAGGGTCACACGCAGGCTTGCATTATCACTGTTTTGACTTTGAATCAACATTTGATCGCCTGTTCGGGTGAGCAAAAACCATTGATCCAGCTGGCCAAAGCGTATTTCATAGCTGTTGGGCGAGGCGGAAGGGGCTAGCTGGTAGCGTCCCAGGAGAGATGTGAACGGATACATGCGCGTGTATTCTTCTCCATTTCCTCCACAGTCTGCCAGAAGGCAGGTGTCACCATATACGAGGGCGATCCCATGTCGATAGGGCAGGGCGATGTCATACCCGGCTTCCAGATGAATCTCATCATTCCCAAATTTTTTATAGCCGAAGCGCGACCCATTCTGGTACACCTCATACTGGAAGTGGCCGTCGTAGGTAAAGAGGTCCTCGTGGAAGGACTCCCGAACGTACTGATTGGTGTAGGTTTTGTAATCTCGCCACCCATCCTCTGGAGAATCATACCCGTAGGCCGATACGGTCACTCCCGGCGATTCTCCCTGGTAGCGTTCCGGATACCTGGACGAAGTTTTCAACATCCTGACATCTCGATATTTGGGTTTCAGCCACCATTCGCAGGTAAGAACATCCATCGCTCCCTGTCGGTCTTTCTTCCTGGATCTCGGAGTTCGGGGATGGAAAGCAGAAAAGTATCCTCCTTTGACAAAGGCGTCATCAGGGACCTGTACACCAGGGCATACTTCCTGGCCTGACCGGTCGATGAGAATATATGGGGTGCGGACGTCATTGCCGGGTTCTGCCTGTACAGATGCGTAGCCTTCAGAGAAGTGATTGGCAGCTAAAAAAACTGGAGGAATAGCGATCTCGCCTGAAGCATTTACATACCCATAACGTAAGGTTCCACCATCGTGCTCATCCCTCACTGCAACGAGGAGTAAGCCATCCCAGGCTTTGTCCCCTACCTTTATCAATCGGCCGGATACTGGATTCGGATCATTTTCATCCTCTAATATTCGGAGTAATTCCCCATCATCATCCACCAACATCCAGGCTTTACGGGGCTGGTGATCCTGGCCTGAAACAAGGACCGGGAAGAACAACATGGCAAGGATGGTGGAAAGACGCAGGTAGGATGTATTCATTAGCTGTTAGCTATTTGACCGGGGATGACCTTCAGAAGAGATAGCTGAATTTAGCCAATAGCCCGTACATAGGGCAAGACCACGGAGTACCAAGCTACGGGAGCCTGCCAAATCTTTGCGATATTCGTGATCCCCTATGTGCTCTTCAGTCTTTCCCATATCTGGAAGAGAGGTCAAAACTCATCCTACATACATCAAATTACACCCTCGCAACTCTGCGTTGTCGATGCGGCCCAATACCTCAAAGGTGCCATCTTCATGCATGCGACCGAGGTCGTCAGTGGCGATAAAGGCGCAGCTGTGGACATTGGCCAGATCCACGATCTGAATGCGACCCACACGACCTATCGGCACATTAAGCCGGTCGAGGTGGAGGTCGGAGATCCGCACCAGCATACTCGATGACGGCCTGAACCGGAATCCATCCACCGTATATGCCTGACTTAAGAGCTCGGTCATGCCGTATTCGGAATGAATCTCCTGGGCACCGAGTCCGTCGCGGAGTGTGGCGTGGAGTTCTTCCCGGGTGAGTTCTTTTCTGCGCCCTTTCATACCGCCAGTTTCAATGATGAGCATGTCGGATGGTACAGTCACGTCACCGCGTTCGGCCAGGTCCAGGAGGGCAAAGCTCACCCCGATCAGGAGCATGGGCTCCCGCTTTTGCTTCCCCTCTTGCAGGGCTTCGACCAATTCATCGAGATTGTTCAGGTAAAAGCCACTGCCCGGCAGGCCGAATTCCCGAATCCAGCTCTGCACCATGTAGACCAGCGAACTATTCCCCCGCTCCAGGTAGGACGGTAGCAATGCCAGGATGCAATACTGCCCTTCACCAAAGCGCTCCCGGAAGCCCTGCAAAGCAATTTTCTCATACCACGCAGGATCTTTTACGAGGTGCCGGGAAGGTGTTTGGCCGGTGGTGCCGGAGGACTCGAAAGTGAGCTGGGGCTGCCATTCGCCGGCTTGCAGGGGAAAGGATTTGAAGAATGAAATGGGCAGGGATACCGGGCCTTTCTGTCCGATGCGATCACTGTATTCTCTCACCACCGGATTGTGCGCCCGCTGGTAGTCCCACAGAGCCTGCACCAGGTCCCCACGGGGAACTGCGGGATTGGAGATGGTGGAAAACCAGTCGGGGAGGGAGGATGGTTGGAGGTTCACGGTGGGAAGTTCAATGTTCTAGGTTCAAAGTTCGTGGTTGTAACTTCACGGTTAAAGATTTTATTCTCTCGCCTCTCGCCTCTCGCCTCTCAGTTCTCACAAAGTACACAAAGATATAGCACGAAGGTCACAAAGGTAGAAAGCTTCGTGTCCTACGAGACCTTTTACCAGCCCGCTGCTAGAGGGTAAGACCCAACTTCATAAACATCTCGACAACCTAATGCACAAAAACAATGTATTTTGGAGCCACGAAATAGCCTTCTCCAATGACACTCTCCAGAGACCTTATTCTTCATCAACTACGAGCGATATCTGAACAACTACGGGCTGATTTCGGCATCGTAGAGATTGCGCTCTTTGGAAGCTATGCCAAGGGAGAGGAGGATGTGGATTCTGACATCAATCTGCTGTATAAGCTAGAGCCAGGAAGACACTTGGGGATTGCTGAACTATTCACGCTAGAGGAATTACTCAAGAAGTCGCTTGAAGCGGAGAAGATAGACCTGATTAATCAGGATTTTTTGAATCCCCTGGTTCAGGACCATATCGAAAGCTCTTTGGTTTATGTTTGAGCGGAAAAACTTCACCTATGTTTTGACGGCTCTGGAGGCAATAGAAAAAATCAAGATCTACTGCTAGGATATCCATTCAGCTGAGGCGTTTTTTCAAATCAATGACCCATTCCATGTCAACGGCTGTCAGGTGTTATTCCTCGCAATCGGGGAAGCCCCCCAAGAGCTGCATGCTGATTGAAAGGGCAAATGTGACCGTGGCTCAAATCATCCCCATAAAGGCAGCATGCCTTTGAGCCTTTGTGAGAATCCCAGTATTCAGTATCCGGAACCTTTGGTCCGAACATTCCGCAACATTCTCCGTTCTGTTTCCCTGAAAGCAAAGCAATTCCTTATTTGCTGATATTGGCCATACACCCGACACTACATGTCACAACATATCACCACCCCACCTTCCATTTCGACCCTCGGTGAGCTCAAAGCTTCCGGTTATCAACCCAAAAGCGTCAAAGAAGAACTTCGTGCTAATCTTATCGCTCAGATGCGCGATGGCACCAACTCTTTCCCTGGCGTCATTGGTTATGAAGAAACCGTCATTCCAGACCTCCAGAGAGCCATTCTTTCCCGGCACAACGTCATTCTACTGGGCTTACGCGGCCAGGCCAAAACCCGCCTCGCCCGCCAGATGGTTGGGCTCCTCGACGAGTACATCCCTATCGTGGCCGGCTCTGAAGTCAATGATGATCCCATGGAGCCCCTATCGCGATATGCCCGGGACCTGGTCGCCGAAAATGGAGATGATACACCGGTTGACTGGGTGCACCGCGAGGCCCGCTATGCCGAGAAACTTGCGACTCCCGACGTGACCGTCGCCGACCTCATCGGTGACGTGGATCCCATCAAAGCAGCCACGATGAAGCTGCCCTACTCTGATGAGCGGGTGATTCACTTCGGCTTGATACCAAGATCGCACCGTGCACTCTTTGTGATCAACGAATTACCGGATTTGCAACCGCGAATCCAGGTGGCCCTGTTCAACATCCTGCAGGAGGGCGACATACAGATCCGGGGCTTTCACCTGCGGATGCCGCTGGACGTGCAATTTATTTTTACTGCCAACCCCGAGGACTACACCAACAGGGGTAGCATCGTGACGCCTCTCAAAGACCGCATCGAAAGCCAGATTTTGACCCACTATCCCAAAAGTCTGGAACTGTCAATGAAGATTACACAACAGGAAGCCCGGCTGGCAGAGGAGCAGAAGGAATCCGTGGTGATTGATCCGGTATGCGCTGAACTGGTGGAGCAGGTGGCCATTGAAGCTCGTCATAGTGAATATGTGGACGAAAAATCAGGCGTTTCTGCTCGATTGACCATTTCGGCTTACGAAAATCTGACCTCCGCTATCGAGCGCCGGGCCATCATTAGCCATGAGAAACATGGCTATTCTCGGGTCGGAGACCTGATCGGGGTGATCCCGGCCATCACCGGAAAAATTGAGTTGGTATATGAGGGCGAACAGGAAGGACCGGCTATTGTGGCGCAGAAACTGATCAGCAAGTCGATTCGTACGGCCTTTGCCGATTATTTTCCGGATCCAGAGCGTATCAAACGCAATTCTCCCGAAAATCCCTATAAAGACATCACCGCTTGGTTCAGCAAAGGAAATACCCTGGAACTGACCGCTGATTTGTCGGATAAAGACTACCACAAGCTCCTGGAAGGCGTGCCCGGCCTCAAAGATCTGGTCGGATACTACCATCCGAAACTGGATGTGAAACGCCGCTTTTTCTTCATGGAATTTGTTCTGCACGGGCTGGCAGAGTTCTCCTTGCTGGGCAAGCACAGCCTCGAATCGGGCATGCAATTCAAAGATTTGCTGAGCAATATGTTGTCATTCGGCCAGGATGACGATGATGAAGGCGAATATGGCGGTTATTACGAAGACGACAAACTGTAAACACTGATCACAGATCATGGCAAAAAGACGCGGCCGCAGAGGTAGCTCAGAAGGTCCTGAGAAAGGTAAAAAACGAATCACCCGGGAGAGCTTCCGGGAAATGATCCAGATATTCCGCTTTGTGCGTCCCTATCGCTGGCATTTTGGCCTGGGGTTTATCTTCCTCACTCTGTCCACCGGCACGACCTTTCTGTTTCTTAATTATCTGAAAGAATTGATCGATCCTGCTGTCGAGCAGGTGGACAATTTTTCGGAGGTCCTGGGGGAGGTGGCGCTCATCCTGGCAGCCATTTTGGTGGGTCAGGCTTTTTTCTCCTTCATGCGGATTTTCCTGTTTGCTCGTGTTTCGGAAAACTCTCTCAAAGACATCCGTCTGGCTCTGTACGAAAAGCTGGTGACCCTGGGGTTGCCATTTTTTGAGGAGAGAAGGGTGGGAGAGCTCACCAGCCGTATCACGGCGGATGTGGAGCAGCTTCAAAGTGCATTTTCGGTGATTCTGGCAGAATTTCTCCGGCAGGTACTCACCTTTGTGGGAGGCGTTTTTGTACTGTTTTTTGTGTCAGCAAAGCTTACATTGGTGATGTTGGCCACATTCCCGCCAGCCATCGTGGGAGCCATTTTTCTGGGACGTTATATCCGGAAAATGAGCAAAAAAGCTCAGGACTCTCTCGCGAATGCCAATGTCGTAGTAGAAGAAACGCTGCAGTCAATTTCGATTGTGAAATCCTTTACCAATGAATGGTACGAATCCCGCCGATACAGCAAAGGGCTTAAAGATGTGGTGAAATACGCCCTGCAGGCTGCAAATGCCCGGGGCGCCTTTGTGGTGTTTTTGATAACCGCCGTTTTTGGGGGAATCACCCTCACCATTTGGTTTGGAGCGAATCAGATTGCCCAGGGAGCGATCAGCATCGGGGATCTGGTTTACTTTGTGATGATCACCCTGTTTGTGGGCGGATCCATCGCCGGTTTGGGAGATTTGTATGGGCAAATCCAAAAGACGATTGGAGCGTCAGAGCGCATCCGTGCCATTCTGCGTGAAAAAGAAGAACTGGGATTACCTCAGGGCCCCTCTGCCCCCGAGTCACCTGTTTCAGGCCATATTGTTTTCGATCATGTGGGGTTTTCCTATCCTACCCGGCAAGACATCCAGGTGCTGAAGCAGGTGTCACTGGACATTGAGCCGGATACCAAAGTAGCGCTGGTCGGTCATTCCGGTGCCGGAAAATCCACCATTACCCAGCTCATCCTTCGATTCTATGATGTGCAGGAAGGAACCATTTCCATTGACGGGAAAGACATCCGCTCCTACAACATGTCGGAGCTTCGGTCACAGATCGGGGTGGTGCCGCAGGAGGTGGTTTTGTTTGGCGGAACGATCAGAGAAAACATTGCCTATGGACGGCCGGATGCAACAGAAGAAGACATTCTGGAGGCTGCCCGGCAGGCGAATGCCTGGGAATTCATTGAGAAGTTTCCCGAACAGCTCGACACCCTCGTGGGCGATCGCGGCGTCAAGCTGTCCGGGGGGCAGCGCCAGCGCATTGCTATTGCCCGCGCGATCCTGAAAGATCCAGCCATCCTTATCCTGGACGAAGCCACCAGTTCCCTTGATGCCGAATCGGAACATCTGGTGCAGGAAGCCCTCAATATCCTCATGGAGGGCCGCACCACGATTGTGATTGCTCACAGGCTATCGACCATCCGGAAGGTGGATACGATTTATGTGCTGGAAGATGGGCAGATTGTGGAATCAGGTAGTCATGGCGAACTCGCTGCCATAGGAGGGGTGTACCGACGACTGCTGGATCTGCAGTTTGCTGTAT
>CAZLKP010000205.1:0-8290 GCA_964560095.1 uncultured Bacteroidia bacterium | reverse complement strand
CGGCAGTGCCAGCGCAATCGGTCCGCACATGCCTACGCAGTGCAGACTTCCGATAAATCCGGCGATAATGGCAGTGGAGAGAAACATGGGTTGGGAAGGGGAATATAAAAATAAGGAATGGCTTTGTGACCTTCGTGGTTTCCTTCGTGAACTTGGTGAGAACCTCGAACGACAACTTAACCAAAGGAAATCCTCCAGTCTCTGCTCTGGTTTCTCGCTTCTCGACTCTGACCGATCATGGGATAAACACCCCTTCCTCCTGATAGAAAGTCTTACCTCCGCTTTCCCAGCGAATCTTCATGGTCCAGCGGCCATTTCGCATACCGGCGAGAGATAATTCCTGCTTTCCTTCTACTGGTTTCAGCACCACCACCCGATCTTCTTTTGCGTTATCGGGCTTGTAAAAGTTAACCTCCCCAACCACATCTGGTTGATCCAGGGGAAAAGTCAGGCCGATCACCTTGTCCATGAGATCTTGATCGATTTGGAGGGGTGGTTCCAAAGCCTTCGCATTTTGCGAAGCGACAATGATTTCCTGGTAATCCAGCTCCTCAGCGTAATAATCTTCCGTTACAAGCTGAAAATCCTGGCTGGCAGCTCCAAACACCAGGGCGAGGATCAACACAACAAATCCACTGTATAAAATGACAATTCTTGTTCCCCAGTTCATAGTTGGTAAGGTGAAGGGTGAAGGAGTTGATAGAGGGAAGCGTGGAAAGGGATAGCGGGATAGAGAGAATGATTCTGGCCCAAACTTTATTTTTTCCCTCTATCCCTCTGTCGTCTCACCTCAATCCCGGCCCAAGGAAGTTGGCGGTCGTCTCGTCAATTTTTTTATCGCCTGCCCAGACTTCCACTTCGATTTTCGTTTTCCGGCCGTCAAGTTCCTCTCTTGGGATTTCCACGATCAGAACCCCTTTGGTCAGATCCCTGGGCTCAACTTTGATGTTGTTACCGGCTACCGTGATCTTTCCATCCTGGGAAACCAGCCGAAACTCCAGCGGATATACTTTCGCGGTTTTATTCACTACCTCCACCTGATACAGGTTAGTGACATTACCTCCGGCTGTTTCATTGAATAGTGTGCCAGGCGTGCGGAACATGGAGAATTCAACATCACTCCGGGTGGCCAGCAGGAAGGTAAGCGCAATCAGCAGCCCGACAAGCAAGACAGAATAAGCGATGATTCTCGGGGTAAACCGGAACGACGTCCCGTTGGCAATGCCACTGTAGGACTCATGGCGAATCAGGCCACGAGGCTTGTCCACCTTGTCCATGATGTCATTGCAGGCATCAATACAAGCAGTACAGCTTACACACTCCATCTGTGTTCCGTGGCGAATGTCAATGCCCGTTGGACACACAGCCACACAAGCGTTACAGTCAATGCAATCGCCTTGCTCGGTTTTTTCAATCGCTTCTTCGGCAAAAGCTTCAGATTCTTTCGACAGTCCTTTCTTTTTCTTCAGTTTGCCCCGGGGCTCTCCTCTGATCCAGTCATAAGAAACCACCAGAGAATCTTTCCCAAGTAACACCCCCTGCAGGCGACCATAGGGGCAAACCACCAGACAGGCCTGTTCACGAAACCAGGCAAAGACAAAGAAGAAAATGCCAGAGAACACCATGGTGAAGGTGAATTTCCCCATATGGTTTGCCGGCCCCTCCGTGATCATTTTGGCCAGTTCATCAACCCCTACGAGGTAGGACATCACGGTATTGGCAATGAGCAGCGAAATCGCATAGAAAATGAGCCACTTCGAGCCTTTCTTGATCATCTTATCTGTATTCCAGGGCTGCCTGGCGAGCCTGCGCTGAGCGGGGGAATCCCCTTCAATCCAGTACTCAATTTTCCGGAAGACCATCTCCATAAACACCGTTTGCGGGCAGGTCCATCCACACCAGATCCGGCCAAAAATGACCGTAAACAACACAATGAAAATGAAAAAGGTAATGACCGCCAGCACGAACAGGTGGAAATCCTGCGGCCAGAAGGTCAGGCTGAAGATGATGAATTTTCGCTCAAGGATGTTAAACAGAAACATCGGTTGCCCGTTCCACCGTAGGAACGGGCCGATGAATAACACTGCCAGCACGAAGTACGCAACAATAGATCGCCACTTGTAGTAGTTGCCTTTCGGCTTTTTGGCGAAGATCCAGTTTCGCTTCCCTTCTGCGTTGACCGTTGCGATAGAGTCACGAAACGCTTCCTCCTCATAGATTTCGGCTATGAGATCTTCTTCAGGTGGGCGATTGGTCGTTGTGGACATGAGCTATCCTGTGTTATTAGAGCGTACGCTGAAACTTAATTTACCATGGCAACGGAAGTGGAATCCGCAGGCTCAGCAGCATCCTCCTCAGATGGGGCATATAATTCCCCCTGAGGTTCTTTGGGATCGGCTGGCGTGGAGCCCTGGATTTCTTCCATGATGTAGCTGGCCACCTGTTGCATTTCTAATGGCTTGAGAATATCCTGCCAGGGAGTCATCCCCTTTTCAATCACACCATACTTGATGGTGGAGAAGACGTCCTTGATAGACCCACCGTGTATCCAGTATTCGTCGGCCAAATTCGGGCCGATGGCATTTCCGCCTCCATCCGCACCGTGACAGGGGGTACAGTTGGTCTGGTAGATCTGCTTCCCAGCGTTGAGGGCTGTCGCATCGGCAAGGATGCTCACAGACTCTTCATTGACCATGTCTGCCTGTCGTGCGAGATATGCAGAACGAATTTCTTGGTGCTCTTCCATCGCAGCTACATATTCCTGCTCGGAGGACCAGTCGGAAAAGACGTGGTAGTATCCAAGATACAGAACAGCGAAGAGGATGGAAAGGTAAAAACCATACTTCCACCACGGGGGCAGGTTGTTGTCGAGCTCGCGGATTCCGTCGTAGTTGTGCCCCATGTCGATGGAGTTTTCCTTTTCGACAGGAACTGCATCTGTGAGCTTATCCTTGATCCATGTCCAGCTGAAGGCAGGAGTGGCAGTTTCGGCTACCTCTTCGGTAGCTCTTTCTTCAGTGGTGGCTGTTTGCTCGGCACGCTTTTGTCTGACGAGTACCATAATGGTGAACACCAGCAGGAGGGACACGAGAGATACCACGATCATGGTCGTAATGAGTGCCAGGAGCAGATCCTGCTCAGATACGCCTCCCTGGGCATCCTGGGCACTGGCCCCTACTGTGGTCAGTAGGAATGCAGCCAGAGCTGTTAAGGTTTTATGCTTAAAAATGGTCATGATTTCTGAGCTTGTCCGTTCGGAGATGATGGAAAACGTGGCTCAACCGGCACCTGATCATCCAGGGGCATTGAGGCCATTTTGTGAACCTCTTTCTTGTCGAGCTTGAAGACATACACAAACAACCCAATGAAAAACACCATGAAAATCACGATGGCGATCACCGGAAAAATGTCGATGTCTGTGATAGATCTGAGAACGTCTTTATACATGACGGGTGATGTTGGGTTCCCGGGCTGGTAGCAACGGGCGTAGGCCTGTTGCTACCCGGGTTCAGATTTTATTGTTCGTTGATATCGGCAAAAATGTCTGATCCAAGTCGTTGCAAATACGCGATCATCGCGACGATCTCTGTTTCACTCAAGGTCTGCAAATCGGCTTCAATGAGCGACGGATCAATACTCGCTGCGATCTCTCTGGCCTGTGTTTTCAGATCCTCGACAGCCTGTGCAGCGTAGCCTTCTTCATAGGGCACCCCAAGGGTCTGCATGGCTTCGATTTTATCTGCAGTGGCACTCACATCCAGCTTATCGTCTGCCAGCCACTCGTAGGATGGCATGAGCGAGCCGGGTGAGGTAGAGCGTGGATCAATCATGTGATTGTAGTGCCAGGCATCCCCTTTCCTCAGTTTGCCGGGCGCGCCTTCACGCGCCAGATCCGGCCCGGTACGCTTGGAGCCCCACTGGAATGGGTGATCATACACGAATTCTCCGGCTTTGGAATATTCGCCATATCGCTCGGTTTCTGAGCGGAAGGGACGAATCATCTGAGAGTGGCAGGTGTAGCAGCCTTCTCTGACATAGATATCACGACCTTCCAGTTCGAGCGGTGTATATGGCTGGACAGATGAAATGGTTGGCACATTTTGCTTGACCATGAAAGTCGGCACCATTTCCACGACCCCCCCTATGAGGATCAGCACGGTGGCCCAGAGTAGCATCTGCAATGGACGACGCTCCAGCTTGCGGTGCCAGTATTCATTCTTTGGAGAATCATACTTGCGCTTGAGTGCGGGTGCTTCGGCAGCTTCTTCACGCTGGAATGAACCCTGCTGAGCGGTCTTGATCAGGTTCCAGATCATCATCACAACTCCAACGAGGTAGAGCGTACCACCAACTGCACGCAGTGCATACATCGGGATGAGCTGAGTGACAGTCTCTAGAAAGTTTTTATAGACAAGCAGTCCATCAGCATCAAATTCTTTCCACATCAGCCCTTGAGTAAATCCTGCAAAGTACATCGGAATCGTGTAGAGAATGATCCCCAGTGTGCCGAGCCAGAAGTGAATGTTCGCAGACCTCATGGAGAACAATTTGGTTTTCCACATTCTCGGAAACAGCCAGTAGAAAATACCAAAGGTCAGGAAGCCATTCCAGCCCAGTGTCCCCACATGCACGTGCGCAATGGTCCAGTCGGTGTAGTGCGAAATGGCGTTCACACTCTTGATAGAGAGCATCGGCCCTTCAAAGGTGGACATCCCGTAGGCCGTCACAGCCACCACGAGGAATTTCAGAACCGGGTCATTACGGACGCGGTCCCAGGCTCCTCTCAGAGTTAGGAGGCCATTCAGCATACCACCCCAGGATGGCGCAATCAGCATGATGGAGAACACCGTACCCAGTGACTGAGCCCAGTCAGGCAGGGAAGTGTAGAGCAGGTGGTGAGGACCAGCCCAGATGTAGATGAAAATCAGCGCCCAGAAGTGGATGATGGACAACCGGTAAGAGTACACAGGGCGATTGGCAGCCTTCGGCACGAAGTAGTACATCAGGCCCAGGTAAGGCGTGGTGAGAAAGAAGGCCACTGCGTTGTGACCATACCACCACTGCACCAATGCATCCTGCACACCGGCAAAGATGGAGTAGCTCTTGAAAAAGTTGACCGGCAATTCCAGATTATTCACAATGTGCAGCACGGCTACCGTCACCCAGGTAGCGATATAAAACCAGATGGCTACATAAATGTGACGTTCCCGACGATTGAGAATGGTCATAATCATGTTCAGGCCAAATACGACCCAGATCAGGGTGATGGCGATATCAATTGGCCATTCGAGCTCAGCATATTCCTTTCCAGAAGTGATCCCCAGTGGAAGGGTGATCAAAGCAGCCAGAATGATGAGCTGCCATCCCCAAAAATGAATTTGTCCGAGCAGGTCGCTGTACATGCGCGTTTTGAGGAGGCGTTGTAGGGAATAATAAACTCCCATGAAGATCCCGTTGCCCACAAACGCGAAAATCACTGCATTGGTGTGCAGCGGTCTCAGGCGTCCGAAAGACAACCAGGAGATTCCGTCCCAGAGAAAAAATTCCGGCAGAATAAATTGCAGGGATACAATTAATCCCACCAGCATCCCGGCGAATCCCCAGATGATGGCAGCGATGGCGAAGTTCTTGACAAGCACATTGTCATAGGCAAAACGCTCCAGTGTTTGCGCCTGACTTCCCACCCCTTGGCTTACAGTTGGATTGTTGGTCATCG
The DNA here is from genome assembly GCA_964560095.1 of uncultured Bacteroidia bacterium. Lineage (GTDB taxonomy): Bacteria > Bacteroidota > Bacteroidia > J057 > J057 > JANQTF01. The sequence continues at coordinate 2,574 of CAZLKP010000205.1, read as the reverse complement.
CTTATCGAGTTCAGAAGTATCAGTTGATGAAGGTGTATCTTGTGGAATGGTACCATCGTCAAACAGCATCCGGACGGATGGCGTATAGGAATCCTCATATTGCCCACTGCGAACAGCCCAGAGAAAAATCCCCAGGAAAACCAGGGCTACAATGAGACTGAAACCAATTAGGAGGAAAATGGCACTCATAAATCAGGGTGAAAAGGTTGATCGATTTCAAAACTATCGGGCATACCGCCTTTCATATATGATACGCCTCAAAAGCAGGAATGACTTTTGTCAATGGAATTGGTTGATTGGATTTTTCCCTATTTTCCGAACATGAAAAAATGGCTGGGCCGCTTCTACCTCAAGTTCTACAAATGGCGCATTCTCGGTGATCCCCCCATGATGCCCAAATACGTGATCGCTGTAGCTCCTCACACCAGTAACCGCGATTTCTTTCTGGGGCTCGCTGTGCGGGCTGCTACTGGCATCAAGGCTCATTTTTTAGGTAAATCGCAACTATTTTACCCTCCTTATGGCTGGATTTTCCGCGCGCTCGGTGGCTACCCTGTCGATCGAAGCAAGCATCACGGTATGGTGGAATCGGTGATCAGTATTTTCAACAGCAAAGAGACCTTTTCCATCGCCATCTCACCCGAAGGCACCCGAAAAGCTGGCAACACCTTTAGAACCGGCTTCTACCATATCGCTAAAGGCGCTGGTGTGCCCATCATCCGGGTGGGATTTGACTACCACACCAAATCCGTCATCTTCGACGAACCCTTTGTCACTACAGACAATACAGACAAGGATCTAGCAGCCATTCGGGAGTGGTTCCGGCAATTTCAGGGGTATTATCCAGAGAAAGGGGTGGTGTAACGGAGTTCTTGTCCTCGACCATCCTCAGCTATACCGCTCCTTCAGCATACCCCGACATCCAAACAGCCAAAACCCCCGGAATGCTGGAATGAATGTCAATAGCCAGAAATAAAATGGATGGTTTTTTCTGGCAATCCTGGCACAAATGCGGAATTATTTCAATATTTTTCAATCAAATAAATCATAAAATACTGAATCATTAGCCAGTAACCCTAATTATTAGTATATTTTAAGGGTGCAATACAGAATCCAATATCCCCCGAAGACTATGAAAGTTCGCTCGAATACACATGCACAGCAGAAACGCAGCACTCGCCTTCGATTTAAGCGCCTCAAAACGGTAAGTGACAAAGCCGACCGTCTCAAAGGGTTCCTTAAACCCGTTTCCTTCGAGGAAGAATAAGCGCCAAACCACTGCCAATCTTACCAGCTACACCCGGGTGTAGCTTTTTTTTGTACCTGAACTTATATTTTTTTGGCTAAGTAATGTTTGCAAAAACTCCTTTCCCCGCCGACGTTGGATTTTTGAATCAGTCCAGGGAGCCATGATTGGGCGTAGAAAAGCCCTGCCAATCTCCCTCAGAAACATGATTATACCATTCCAGTAGCGACCAGCAAATGCGTATTTAACGTGATTATCTTCTGTCGAACCGCAAGGAGATCGGGTAGTAATGGGTAAAAAATCGATTCCGAATACCCCATACCACAATCCCTCCAACTCCTTCCCACATAATACGTACCTTTGCACCATGATTCGCAAGTCGAACATCCGCAAATATTCTCTGGAAGACCTGAAACAGTTGTTTCTGGATATGGGCGAGAAGAAATTCCGCGCCAAACAGGTGCACGAGTGGCTTTGGCAAAAAGGAGCAACGACCTTTCACGACATGACTAACCTCGGCAAGTCCCTGCGGGAACAGCTGGAAGCAGAATATGCCATCGACAAAGTGCAGATCCTGGCGGAACAACGAAGCAACGATGGTACGATCAAATATGCCTTCAAGCTGGCCGGCGGCCAGGAAGTGGAAGGCGTACTGATTCCCACAGCCAAGCGGATCACAGCCTGTGTGTCTTCCCAGGCAGGGTGCTCACTGAGCTGCGCCTTTTGTGCCACTGGTTTTCTGGACCTCAAGCACAACCTCCACCACTACGAAATCTTCGATCAGGTGCAGTTGCTGCGCGACCGCGCCGAGCAGGAATATGGCCGCCCGCTCAGCAATGTTGTCTATATGGGCATGGGAGAGCCCCTGCTCAACTACCGCAACGTAATGGGTTCAATTGAGCGAGTCAGCGCCGAAGACGGCCTGGGGATGTCGCCTCGACGCATCACGGTGTCCACAGCGGGCATCGCCAAGATGATCAAAAAACTGGCCGACGACCATGTGAAGTTCGAGTTTGCCCTCTCTCTGCATGCCGCCAATGACCAAAAGCGATCGAAGGTCATGTCTATCAACGACAGCAATTCGCTGGATGCCCTGAGGGAAGCCCTGACCTATTTTTATGAGAAAACCCGGACCCGGGTCACCTTTGAATATTGCATTTTCAAGGATTTCAATGACTCCATCCAGGATGCCCGTGAGTTGGCGGCGTTTACCCGCCATGTGCCCTCCAAAGTCAATGTGATCGAGTATAACCCCGTGCCCGAAGCCAGCTTCGTGAACACCACGCCTGAGCGCATGGATGCTTTCATCGCCTACCTTGAACAAGCCA
>CAZLKP010000204.1:7623-8291 GCA_964560095.1 uncultured Bacteroidia bacterium | reverse complement strand
CGCTTCATATAGCTGCGGAATGTTGCCGACAACCGCCTCTGTGGATTCTCCCCGCTGAGCGGGAAAAGCTGGCATCTCTTCTTCCACATAAGCTGTGTACCAGGACTCAGGCTGCCGGTTCGACTCCGTCCCGAACCATAGGCTAATGCCAATCAGGATGATGACAACGGCTGCCGCTGAGAGCATCATCGGCAGGAAGCGCCGGATTTGTCCGGTTTCACGGGCTTTCGGCGGATGCTTGGCCAGTTCTTCGAGCAACTGGGATTTCTTCCTGTTTTTGGATTCCTGTTTCAGACCAGCTATCATCCTGGCATGAATCCGAAAGGCTACCTGGATGCTTTCATCATGCTGTAACGTTCGCTCAAAGGCGCGCCGCTCCTCTTCGGTCATCTGCCCCCCCAGATACCGATCAAATTGTGCCTGCATGTCTGTTTCTGCCAACCTGGTATGTCTCGTTCCTGATGGTGTTATCTTCTGTTGTTCAACCCCTCTTTCCCCCTCGTCTCTACACAACCCCACGTTGCAGGGGGATGATTCCTCTGTTCTTTGTTCCTCTTTTCAAAACGCTTCTCTTGAAATCAGCAATTGCTTCAGTTTTTCCAGGCATTTGTAGCGCTGGGTAGATGCCGATCTGGGGGTTTTAAATCCAAATGCTGCGGCCAATTCAG
>CAZLKP010000204.1:0-7613 GCA_964560095.1 uncultured Bacteroidia bacterium | reverse complement strand
AACGCTCACGGCCGTACAGATTGCGAAGAATGTCCCGGGATTCATCCGGGAGATCCGGGAACTCATCAACCCAATCTGCTTTTACAGTCGTATTTTTCCGAAACTGGTCAACACATTTGTTGCGAAAAATTCGGGAAAGATATGTTTTCAGGCTGGAATCCCCTCTGAACCGGCCCGACCGCACGTGATCGACCACTGCCAAAAAGGCTTCGGTGTACGCATCTGCGGCTCCCTCGTTGGTGAGGGCGTATTTCCTTGGGCGGTGCGAAATGAAATAGGCATATCGCCGAAAGAAAATGTATTCGAAGCGCTCTGCCGAAACAGGGTCGGACTTTAATCCTTCCAGGATATCTGAATCTGAATAGAGTTCTTCCGGGTTCATGCTGAATGATCTCCTTCGCAAGGGAAGCTACGGCAGTTGCCAGCACTTATGCAAATTTCCCTGTGGGGCAGGAAACAGACAAATCGAGTAGGCGACGAGGGCAAATTACCTTCACGTGAATAAATCTGGCCTCGGCTGACTTCTGGCCCACTCTCGCAGATCAGATCTCCTGGGGTAACCCCCTGTTCTTCCCACTGATTTCGCCCAATTTCCCCAATAGCCTTACGGACGAATTACAGGGCCTAGCGTTCATTACCGCCTTACCCAATGGATGCGCTATATATCCGATGTCTGTGCGTCGAAACAAGCTCTTGTTACGACCTTCCTTCAGATTCTCCCTCGCAGGAGAAACCCTTGGCCTTCGCTTATGCTTCCCATTCGTCGGGGTGCATTCAGGACTTGAATCTTTTAGAACGTATATGTGCCCAGAACCCCAACAGCCTGTAGCAGGAAATTGCTACAGGCTGTTGGGGAGAGGTGATTCTCTAACCAGTATTAAGGTTTGGGATATTCGATCGTCACACTTCCCACGTCTTTTGCTGCAATTTCACCAAACACAGCCTTGATCACTTCTGCTCCCAAGCCCACCATGTTGGTATTGTCGGATCGAAGGCGAGCGATCACTTCCAGCTCGACATACATATCAGTGCCTGGCACAGCCAGCAGAATTGTAGATCCCACGGGCACACTTTTGTGATAGGCGTAGTAAGTTGTTTTTGGGTCTTTGGCTTTGACTGGTTGAATGGTTCCGGTTTCTTTCACGCGGATATACGACCTGCCGGTAGCCATATCCACGACTTCACGCTCCTGATAAGCATAGGGGTTCACAGGTGCTGTGGCCGGGCGCTGCACCTCGATCGGACCAGAATTTGAGCCCCGGGAAGGGTTGCTATACGTATTTCCACCTGTGGAATTGGAAAATGCATCTTCTCCGTTGGCGTAGTATGGGGTCGAAGGCGTGCTGGGATAGCTAGGCTGCGAGGCGGGTTCGTCGTAATAAACGGGGCCGTTGTAGGGTTGGTTGGCGGCCGGCTGATTTCCACGGGACACAGCGGCGATCGACTGATCGATCACGATTTGCATTTCAGGGCTGAGGTAGGAGCGACCTCCACGCAGCTCCCGCAATTCACGGAGCTGGTCCTGCTGACTGGTTTTGGACAGGGCCTTGGCGAGCAATGTGGCAGCTTCCATGTCACGCTGCTCCACGCTGAGTTTATCATATCCTTGTACCCACCCTTCTTTTTGTTTTTGCTTACCGGTCAGTTTCACCCATCCGTCGCGAAACTCGGAGAGGATGGCAATTTCACCACCTGCAAACTGCTGGTTGGTGATGGCCGTGGTGGTCTTGGGCCTAGAAAAAATCTGCGCCTGATCAAGCAACACGACAGACCCTCCCCCCTGGACGAGGTAAGCCTCATTCACCCAACCTTCAGCACCATCTTCGGTTTCGACATAGACATAATTTCTGTTTTCGCTTCTCACGAAGGCTTCGCGCCCCAGATGGCGCACCTCTTCGGTATAAACGACAGATCCGACGTTAGGAGAGCCCAGGTTAGGATATTCGTGTACCCTCGCGGTTTCCCACGCACAGATAAAAAAGGCTCCCGGCTCTACCGATTCGTAATAAACGCCAGGCTGAGCCTGCAACCGGGAAGCTGTCATTCCCATGATCATAAGGAAACAAGCAAGCAGAATAGAAGGGCCGTTGAGTTTCATTGGAGTCCGATTTGATGCACTTCAGATCTGCTGAAATGCGGGTTCCGTGTTATTCGATGGGAAAAATAAGACAATTCATTAATAATACAAAGAAAAAACAAACTTGTTAACTCCTAATTATGAGCATATTAAAGGGTTTGCTTTAGAGTTTTACTTAAAAAAGGAATCCCAAACCCCCACTCTATACCCAGATCAGGTATTTCCTGCCTACCTGTTTATCGCTCATAGGTAATATGAATCTCCCGGCTACGTGCCGGACCGAGGAGGGCATCATAACAGGCCACTGGGAGACCGATCAGATAGGCACTGCTGGGTGGTAGCTTTCCGACCACACGCAGCTCGACAAAGCCCGGATTACCTGGAATGTCAGCATAAATGCTGGTTCCAGTCGGAACTGTTTTGTGGTAGGCATAAAAAATATCAGGCTCATGGCTCCGGCTTGAGATAATGGTCACCTGCCCGGATTCCTCCACCATGCGTCCCTGATCCCGCTGGCCGAAGTCGGCTGCAGGTGCACCGGATGTACGGCTATTGGTAGGACCAGACTGCATGCCATTGAGATACCGATTTCGGTCTACAGCAGACGAAAAAGAAGCATTGTTTTGAGCCAGACCGGAGCCAACTCCTTGTCTGGAGGCAGACGAGGTTCTACTACGGCCTTCATTCCCTTCGATCAAAGGCGGCTCATAAGTCTGTCCTCTCAGTTGCATATTGATGGTCTGGGCAAGGGGAGAGCCCGTGCGCCGGGCCTCAGCCAAGAGAGACTGCAGGGCATCCTGTCTTTGCTGAGGCTTTTTTTGATTGGCTTCGTAAAGGAGGCTGGCCAGTTCCAATTCACGATACTGGGTGGTGACGTTGTCTGTGCCTTCAATCCAGCCTGCTTTCTTCTTCTCCCGGCCCATCAAATGTAGCCAACCGTTGTTCTGGTTCACCAGCACAACCAGTTCGCCGGGCAGAAAAGACTGGTCCGTGATGGTGGAAACGGTGCGGGGCCGCTTATAAATCCGGCCGGGCTTCATGACTGTGGCCAATCCGATGCCTTCCACAAAGAGGAATTCATGCACCCAGCCAACGGTTCCTTCGGAGGTTTCCACTTTGAGATAAGTCCGTTGTTCTTCCCGGGCGTAGGCTTCTTCGCCGGTCTTTTTGACGGTTTCCCCAAAAAAAACCCCGGTGACGTATGGTGCAGATTTTCCGGGACCGCTACGGAGTGTGACCTGGTTCCAGACACAGATCAACTGAGATCCGGCTTCTGTGCGAAACGAGGAGATTTGTCCGGAAAGCTGAGGGGCAGCCAGCGCAGCGAGAGCAAAAAGAAATAGTAACTTGACGTAATTGGTAGCGTTCATAAATTTGCTGAGTTGGTGGTAGCGGTTGTGCAGCCGGATCAAGGGTGAATGAATTAATATACGCAAAACCACACCAGAATCTGATATTTACCTATATAGCAGGCAGTTGATCCCTCAACGAGTTGTAAAAGATTGAAAATAATCGTAAACTAGAGATGCTCAGGAACGGACTAAATGGACAAAAATGTCCACTTTACTTGACAAGCGAATATGATTGAACCAGGCACGCGGTAGGCCATAAGAAATGCTCCTCAACATTTTTCCCTGGCCTTCTTTTCCTTGCCGTTAAATTATCTAACATGCCTATGAATCATCCGACCCATCCGTCTTTCCGTGAGCGCGGGCTAGAATTTATTCGTCTGTGCAATGACAAAATCACCTGTGCAGCCAGAGATCTTGCCGAGTTTACCAAGAATGGTATCAACGCTGGATTCATTGTATCGCTCGCTCACAAATGCGAAGATCTGGCAAAAACCATGGAGAATGAGCCAGACTTCAGAAGAGATGCCCTTGTTGAAGGGGCTATGGTTGAAGAAGTTTGGAAATCTGTTAATGAAATTTGTGAAAAGGGACGGCAGATTTTCAGACATCAACCTGCGAAGTATAATGACTATGTCATTATTGCTTCAGAAGAATCTCATTCTCCCCTGTCAAAAACCGGGTGACCGGTCGCTGACAACACCACGTTCAACGAATCAACAGGCAGCGGGGCTGCCTGTTTTTTTGCCCCATGGAAAAACGAAAAGTCTGGCAGTTTCTCGCGCTCCTCTCTCCAGAAAACCAGCAATCCTGGCTGGGATATCTGCAATTCCGCTTCGGCAGTAGGCAAGCCTATCTGCAGCAACTCGCCCGCTATCTGGTGAACGCCTACCCAGCCCCCCCCACCAACGAAACGGTCTGGAAGCACCTGTATCCCGGCACAGCCTACGACGATGCTCGCCTTCGCAAGCTCTCCGGTGACCTCACCCATCAACTGGAACAGTTCCTCTCCCTACAATCCTTCGACCAGTCTCCGCTAGATCAGCGCATGCAGTTGTTGAACAGCCTGCTCACTCAACATGACGCCGACCTCTTTGGCAAAACCTGGAAAAAGGTGTGTAAGGATGTGTATCGGCTCGCTGACTCAGCGGCCGAAATCGCAGAATATCGCTATCGCCTCGAAGTGATGAACCGGGAATACCGGGTGCGGCATCGCATGAGGGATGGCGCTTTTTGGACCCCGCCGCAGGAGACTAGGTGGGGAGATGCGGATACCCTGCAACGCATGGCCTATTTGAATACAGCCCGGGATTTGTACCAGATGCTGGACTTGAAACTCAATGCCGACATTACCTACTCCAACACCGGAAACCGGCCGGAATTACCGATGGTGGAAGGGTATGTAGAGCTCGCACGCTCACACCCGGTGATATCAAAGCTGCCATTGATGGGCATGTATCTGCGACTACTGGATTTGTATAATTCTTCAACCCCTTCAGATCCCAGATCTTTGATGACATTTTTGTTTCGGAATCACCAAAAAATCCCTGTTTCTGAAAGACAACAGGTGTTTAACTGGATACTCAACTATCTGGTTGTAAAACTCAATAGGGGAGAAAGTAAGACAGTCGTCTTCCAACTATTAGATCTGTACGAGTTTGGAATTAACAAAGGATTATTGCTTCATGACGGCGTGCTTCTTCCCAACCACTACAAAAATATGATTGCCCTTTGCCTCCGTGCCCAGGATTTGGATCGGGCCGAACACTTTCTGGAAGACTACAAACGCCTGCTCCCTCAGGATGTACGGGAGGAACTTCCGATGCTGAACCGCATCCATATTTCATTCGCTAAACAGGATTATACCAGAACGATTCAATTGGCCAGTCAGTCTAGATTTACCAAATCACTCGATGAACTGGCCGCTAGAGAGGTTTTGCTCAAAGCGCATTATGAAAATGGAGAACGGGATCCCGACTGGCTGGATAGCCAAATTCAATCCATGATCAGGTATGCGCGAAACAGAGGAAATATCGCCCCCAAAATCAAGCAGAGAGCGATTGAACGTTTTCGCTTGTACCGAAAATTGTTTTTTGCCTCGACCCCTGAGGAATTGGAAGCCATTCAGAATGTGGTGAAGACATCCTCACATTTGGACAAGGGTCGTTGGATAGCCTCACAATTGCACAAAGCTTCTACAACTTCACAGGCTTCTTAACCTGACCTCATCCTGAAAAACCGAGCTGTCTCAAACGCCCCATTTTTACCACCTTGGCGAAAACATCAAGACGCAAAGACCACTACATACCATTTGTTTAGTGATCTTTGCGTCCCCTTCTTAACCTAGATCATATCTCCCTTACTCCCAGCGAAGCATCCTGTACCCCTGACGAGAATCACTCCCCTGAGCATGGACCACCAGAATCTGATTGGTTGCAGATCGAATCCTCAGGTTCCTGCTTTGAGTAGCAGCAACAAGCTCTCTTCCAGCAAGATCCACTACCTTAAAAGTAGTTCCATCAGGGGCATCTGTAATAGAAAGGACATCTCCTGAGACAGAATAATCAAACTGTATGGGAGATCTGTTGGCACTTCTCCCTGAAATGGCTGGATGAGCCGGGCCTTTCATGTAGATTTCTCCTACATCCACAATGATCCCCTTAATCACAGCGATTTCGCCATGTCCTCTCACGGGCTGCTCGTCGCGACGATAAAGTGATACGATCATTTCAGTACCAGAAGGATCGGTCTCGACAGTGCCATACCAGTTTTCGTCGATGGCAAACCAGGACTGTTCTTCATCGACTGCTTCCTCACTGTTTTGTGCCACTGCCACGCCTTCAGGCATAACGATCTCGAAGTGGGCTTCGGTGATATCGTCAGAAGGCTCCTCTTCTGTGCCATATAGAATCGTTAGATCGACCAGATCGCCGCTTTCAAGTCCATCGGGTGGAGACAGGTATGCCTCTACAGGAGTCGATTGGCCAAAAGCAAAGGCTGGAACGAACAGGAAGGCCATCAGGCCGGATACAACTGCCAGGGATCTAAGACGGAGGGGGAAAAAATACTGGAACAAATTGATCATGTATTCGTGATTAATTGTTTTTCCATTTAATTCAACGATATAATATTACGATTAATTCAAATAAACATTAATTGAATAATACCGGGAATATATCCTCCTCGGCAGCCATATGGATTTGTCATGTCGTACAGGGAATCAGGGAATAATCAGCTGAAAACGGGCTTTTCGGATTTCGTCAACCACTCAAGCCTCAATTTTGACCGCTTCCTTACACAAGAGACCAATCAGGCCCGAAAATTGACCATTTCTGTTAGCTTTGTCGTTTGAGCAACCACCATGGCAATATGTTTGCGCGGTTGGTCGTAGCACCAAACGACCCAACCCGAATTAACTCCATGAATTTTCTTCCTTATCGTGTTTCCCTTGCCCTCTTCCTTTTTTCTCTTCCGGTCATTCCGCTCTACGCACAGTCTGAGGCTGCCCGCGTCAGCAGTAATTTCTTTCAGGAAGAGCGATTTCTGATCGCTGACCAAAATGACGATGCGAGACTGGATCGTGAAGAAATGCAGATCTTCCCGGAGGAGTTTGTCTATTTTCTTGACTCCAGACACTTAGAATGGGCCGATCGCAATCATGACAACCTACTGACCTTTCAGGAAGTGAGAACCGCTTCTCAGGCAGAAATGAATTTTCGCTTTCAGCAGGATCGCCGGGCAATCATGGACCTTGCCCGCCAGTACCCGATGCTGGCCCAAGCAGACGAATCCTACCTGAAAGACCGCCCGGAACTTGTGGTGGCCCTGTTCAGCAATTTCAACTGGATGCTTGAAAATGCGGACCTCGCACAAAGCTTATACACTGACATGGGCTGGACATCACGCCATCCCGAAACCATGCTGGCGCTTCACCGCAACCTCCGCTGGATGGTGGCCAATCCAGAAAACGCCAGGCGGCTGTATCGCGATCGACGTATCACCCAGCAACTACCCGAATTTCTGGCCTGGAGAGCCGATCACCAAGATCTGATTCGCCGGTATCCCAGCAACATCCGAGTATACGACCTGGATTTTGTGCACACAGCAATCCGCATTCGCAGATAATCAGGAAACGCTTCCTTTTACCGCCGTTTTGGAGCTGGTCAGGCTTTCGCAGCAATTTCTCT
>CAZLKP010000203.1:0-8317 GCA_964560095.1 uncultured Bacteroidia bacterium | reverse complement strand
CCAATTGCCCTGACATTCTCCGACAGCTTGACCAGGAGTAAGACTGATGTTGAGAAATAGGAAAAAATATCTTCATCGTACCGATCCTGTAGGAGATCCTGGTAAGTGCGGACAGCAGCTTTTTCTCCCTGGCTCACCGAAATCACCGGCCCCTCTGGCACGAGCGGCCGGGCAGGGGCTTCTTCCCGTTCTGGTATCGCCCGAACCAGCAACGCACTGCTGTCCGGTAACCAGATAACTGGCAAACCGCTAAGGGCCGCATTGACCGAAAATTGTCCGAGCCTGCGGGCTGTCAATGATTTCACCTCCAGGACCCAGCACTCAATCTGGGCATCCGTGCTGTGCGTAAAGGCGACGTGGCGACCATCCGGGGCCCAGGTCAGATGACGAATGCGTGGTTCTTCCGGGAGTCCTTTAACATCGAAGGTTTCCCCATCGGCGATTCGCTGGAGCCGCAGGTGTTTCACATAGCTTCCTCTGCTGGGGCCATTGTTGGTCGGATTGATTCTCAACCCTGCCAATCTCAGCTCTGGCTGCGCCAGCTCTGATACCGGAGGCAGACTGGGCCGCTCTGCCATCAACAGCCAGATATGTGCACGGTCCACACTCAGGACCGGCGGGCTTGGAGCATCCACAAGGCGAACAAACTCATCTGAGGGAACCTGATAGGACAAATGGGATAGGCGCTCGGCATCAATCATTGCTGCAAATTAAGCCAGATTATCTTTGCTCTGCCAATTGGCTAGCGTTGTTCGACGAATTCCTGAAATGCCTCTCTGTAGGAGTTGCTGATCGGTATTTCTTTTCCAACAATGGTAATTCGGTGATTCTGGACCAGCTCAATATGGCGAATGCCAATAATGTATGATTTGTGAACCCGCATGAACATATCAGAAGGCAATCGCTCCAAGATCTTTGTCATACTCATCAAGGTCAAAATCCGCTGTCGGGGTGTGTGAACAGCGACATAATCTCTCATGCCTTCAATGAAGAGAATATCGTGGTAGTCCACTTTAAAATAGCGGGTATCCGACTTGATGAATAGGTATTGGGGTTCCTCCTCTCTCTGAACCGGTATGTCTTCACGGCTCTGTTTTTCCCTGAGTGCTTTATTGATGGCCTTGACAAATCGGTCAAAAGGGATTGGCTTCAGCAGATAGTCTACGGCATCCACCTCATAACTGTCGGCCGCATACTGAGAAAATGCCGTGGTAAAAATGATCATGGGTGGGTCCGAGAGGGAGTCCAGTAGCTGCATGCCAGACAGATCCGGCATCTGAATATCCAGAAACACCAGATCCACCGATTCCTCCTGCAAAAACCGAATGGCTTCTAGCGGATTCCCGAAACTCCGCACTAGCTGAAGATCAGGAATTTTGGCAGAAAATCGCTTGATCACTTCCAAAGCCAAAGGCTCGTCATCAATGGCTATACAGCGGAGGACACCCATGTCAATAGTGTTAAGCTGGCAAAATACGAATGATTGCGTTGCTCATGGATAAACCGATGCTGCTCGGGGTAAATCAGGATAAGTCTTTTCCGGACATTTTCCAGCCCAATGCCTCCTACCTCTCCGTTTGTAAGATTGACATCGTGCATGGAATTCAATACCTGAAACTCCATTCGATCCGGCTTAATCTCAAGCCGAATATGCACATACGAATCACGTGCCCGACTAATGCCATATTTGAACGCATTTTCCACCAGCGGAATCAACAACATCGGAGCAATAGATTTCCCACTTATGGCGCCGCGCACCTCAAACTGAATATCGGCGGTTTCATCCAGTCGCAATTGCTGAAGCGAAATATAATTCTCGAGATACTCAATTTCTTTCTCCAGATTGACCTGGGCATCATTACTATCGTAGAGCATGTAGCGCATGAGCTGTGACAGCCTTGCAATGCCCTCTGCTGTAGGCTCATCATCATTCTGAAAGGCCAATCCATAGAGACTGTTGAGCACGTTGAACAAAAAATGCGGATTGATCTGGTGTTTCAGGGCTTTGAGCTCAGCCCTGAGTTTTTCCTGTTCCAGATCCCTTTGCACACGTCTGTCTTTGAACCAAGCAGCTGTGAAACTGTAAAAGTTGGCGCCCAATTGTACACCACCGCTAATCGTCAGATTGGTGTATAACCATTCCCAGAAGGTCCAGGGCTCTGGGTCGCCGGGATTTTTCAAGGCCCAGATTGCAAACTGCATGTCCAATCCGGATTCCAGCAACACAAACCCCGCCCACCACGCTACATTTATCCCTATCATCCATGGAAACCATCTCCGCTGCGTGATTCGGGGAAGCATGATTCCGACGAATCCGTAAAACAACAGCAGATTCAGAACAAAGCCATACAGAAAAAACCAAAGGTTCTCTTCCGGCTCAAACAGCGAAACGGAAAAGGCTCCCATACCCAAAGGGGGCGGGCAAAACAACACAAACACCACCCCCCAGAATAAAAGGTGGCCACCGGTATTGACCAGCATCGATATACCTTTGCCTGAAAGCATAGATGCAACCTCTTCAAAAGCTATCAAAAAGCCGAGAAGGATGGTCGATTTCCTCTTTCACTTTGCAGAATATCCCTATTTCCTTCCCGTCAACAACGAAAGCGATGAAAAAGATCATTTCCACCCTGCTTGTCCTCCTTCTACTTCTGGCGTCGGGATGTAACCAGGCTTCATACGACCATCTGGGTGACGGCATCTTTGCGCTTGTTACGACCCCGTCACGGGGACATTGTGATTCACCTGGCACGTGAACAGACACCACGAAGCGTTACCAACTTGGTCGGACTGGCCGAGGGCAGTATTCCCAACAAGACCAAAGAGGCAGGTAACCCATACTTTGATGGGATGACCTTTCACCGAGTTGAGGAAGGCAATACCATTCAATCCGTCAGAATCATAAGAAACGGAAAGAATGCTCACCAGGTTGATGCCCGCAAGAAATGGGAAGAGCTCCAATAACAAGACAAATGGGGACAGTCTTATGGGAGAAAGCATAATCAGGCAGGCTCTTTCTCAGGCTGTTCCTTCGGATACTCAATTCGGCCATGATAAATCGTGATCAACTGCTTTTTCAGTATCTCTCTCAGAATGGAAATATCGTGGAAGGTTAGCGGGCTGTTAACCAGTTGATTGTCGGCGATTTTTGCATCAACGATCTTTTCAACCAGCGATTCCAGAGAGTCGATTGTTGGATTTTTCAGGGATCTCGAGGCTGCCTCTACGCTGTCTGCCATCATCAGGATCGCTGTTTCTTTACTGAATGGAAGCGGTCCGGGATAACGAAACATGTCTTCATCAACAGGAGGCTTACAGCCAATATCCTTGAGGTGCTTCCGGTAGAAAAACTCCACCCGGGTGGTACCATGGTGGGTTTCGATAAAATGAATCAACTCCCTCGGCAGATGATACCTTTGTGCGATCGAAACCCCTTTGGTTACGTGATTGATGATTATTTCAGCACTTTCCAGGCAATTCAGCTTTTGGTGAGGAGTTTCTTTGTTGGGCGAGTCGGGCTGGTTTTCGATAAAATACCGGGGATTAATCATTTTCCCAATGTCATGGTAGAGCGCCCCGACGTGAATCAGGAGTGCATTTCCACCTACTTCATTGACCACGGCTTCGGCAATATTGGCTACTTGCAGGCTGTGCTGAAAAGTACCGGGCGCTTTTTTGGCCAATTCTTTCAGCAAAGGATGATTGGTATCAAGTAGCTCCAGATAGGTGAGATCGGAGGTCACCCGGAAAATCTGTTCAAACAGATAAATCAGGTTATAGGCAATGATGGTGAGAAGCACATTGATACCAAAGAGAAGGACCGTGTTGAGATTGACCGTATCGAGATTTCCTTTGGAAAAGAGATTGAAAGTAATGTAAGAAATGGCATAGCCCAGGAAAATGAAGCCGAGGGTATAAAAGAAGACCTCCCGTTTTCTGAGGCGACGGAGACTGTACACGGCCACTGTACCCGCAATGAGTTGCACAAAGGCATATTCGAGCCCTTGCTGCACCAGAACAGCGCCGCTGAAAGCGACCACCAAATTGCTGAAAAAAGCCACCCGGTGATCGAAGAAATTGCTCATGAAAATAGGCACGATACAGGCTGGCGCCAGATAAATATAGGACAGGTTGAGGTCTGCCCGGTTAAAAAACTGGAGGGCAACGTCATTGAGCTTGGTCGCTACCACCATCGCGCCTACCACTAGCAAAATTGTCGACAAAACCAGGGACAGGCGTTGATTGAAAAAATAGATCCTTGGGCGGTTAATCCTCAAGAAGGTGAGCATCAATAAGGTGATCAGGAAAATCAGCAAAAACCTCCCAATCACCATTCCACCCTGGGGCTCAATCCCTCCCATGTTTCTAACAGTCATGAAATAAGCATGAATCCGCTGGCTGGTTGGCCCATCAATCAGCGCATCTTTTCTGACGATAATGTCGCCCTTATCCACACGCTCCCTAGCCACCGATACCCATCTGACACGCTCGTCTCTGACCTCAGTCGTCATCGCTTCGTCAAACACCAGCGTGGATACTATGGAGGCCTGGAGGATATCTTTGAGCAATCTGTTGGCAGGGTCGTTTTGCTCCCCCAACTGCTCATTGAGCCAGTTCCTGAGATCATTATCACCGACCAGGATAGAATTACGGGATAATTCCAGCTCCTCTTTGACACCCACGCGTATCCGAACGTAGTTTCGGAGCTCAGAAGGTGGCAAATAACTGCAGTAGCCCTCCCGCTCCAGCCTGTTGGCCAGGTAAGGAATCTGATTTTCCATTCTGTCGATCCAGGATTCTCCAGGTGGAAACTGAGCAGGATCGATATTAATTTCAGCCTGGAAGAAGGTCTGAGCTTGTTGATACAATTGATTGGAGTCGACTGCCTGCGAAGGATCACGCATTACTCCTAAATGCCTGCGAAACCGGCTGATCGCCGTTGTAGCAGCCCGGATCGAGGCCTCGGTGGCACTAGAAAGCTGGACCAGAATGGGAGGCACAGACCCGCGCACCCGCTGTTGCTGGGCTGCCAGGGTGTCCGGATTCTTCATGACTACAAAGGAAGTTTTTGCAACCAGGCTTGGCTTCGTCCAGATGTCACCCACCTCGTGACGGTATTCCTGCCGCACGGATCTGGGAATAATCAGGGTCATCAACGACACAAAGCCAATTACAATCCCTAACCGAAGGAGGTATTCCCGGTCCCTCAGTTTTCTTCGAAAAAATACACGGAGATTTCGTTTGAATTCCATATCCTGGCTCCTCCTCATTCAGCCCCTACAATCCGAAGATTTGCAGATCTGCAGGTTGGCGAACTATGTTGTGATCTCAGGCCAAAAGTAGTTACTTTACTGTTTGAGTTACAAGTAAACCCACCCCAATGTTACTGGAAGAACAACATCCATCCAAAGTTGCCCACCCTTACGAAGCTCCTGACTATTTTCAACTCGACGATCTGCTCGATGAAGAATATCTCCTCATCAGGTTGAGTGTCAGGTCCTGGCTCGACGAACATATCTCGCCCTATATTAATGAATGGGCTCAAACCAATTCCTGTCCATCTCATCTTGTCAAAGATATGGGAGCCATGGGATTGTTTGGTCCCTCCCTGCCCGAAGAATACGGCTGCCCGGGTCTTGACGAGATTGCCTACGGCGTCATCATGCAGGAAATTGAACGGGTGGACTCCGGGATCCGTTCCATGTGCTCAGTTCAGGGCTCTTTGGTAATGTACCCAATATTCAAGTACGGGTCAGAAGCACAAAAACAGAAGTATTTACCTCAGCTGGCCAGTGGCGAGCTGATGGGGTGCTTTGGCCTCACCGAGCCCGATCATGGCTCAAATCCAGCTGGGATGACCAGCCATTTTACCGACGAAGGCGACCATGTGATTCTCAATGGTGCCAAAACCTGGATTTCCAATTCTCCCTTCGCCGATATTGCGGTGGTCTGGGCCAAAAATCCGGAAGGCAGGATTCAAGGGATCATCCTCGAACGTGGCATGGAAGGATTCACAACACCGGAAATTCATAACAAATGGTCGTTACGTGCGTCTGCTACAGGAGAACTCGTCTTTGAGGATGTCCGTGTGCCCAAAGCCAATATTCTGCCCCATATTTCCGGGCTTCGGGGCCCGCTTGGCTGCCTTGACAAAGCCCGTTATGGGATTGCCTGGGGCGCCATCGGTGCAGCTATGGATTGTTATTCCACTGCTTTGCGATATGCCAAAGAACGTGAGCAGTTTGGCAAACCAATCGCTTCCTTTCAGCTTCAGCAGAAAAAACTCGCCGAGATGCTCACAGAGATCACCAAAGCCCAGCTGCTCACTTGGCGGCTCGGCACACTAATAAACGAAGGAAAAGCCAGTACCGCACAAGTTTCCATGGCCAAGCGCAACAATGTCGATATGGCCCTCACCATTGCGCGGGAAGCCAGGCAAATGCTCGGCGGGATGGGTATCACCGGCGACTATCCCATCATGCGCCATATGATGAACCTCGAATCGGTCGTCACCTACGAAGGCACCCACGATATTCACCTGCTCATTACCGGGATGGATGTTACCGGGATTTCCGCCTTCAGATAGGCGCATGCGTTTAGACACTTGGGGAATCATCTTCTGAATAGCGTTTGGAGGCCGGCAATAGTCGGCTTCTTTTTTTGGGAGCTCATAGCAGGAGTCATATATTGGCAAGAATCCAACCAAAATTCTCTTTTTCTGAATTAGTATATTTTCCAACTTTCGGAATATATTGATTACCATGGATGCTATGCCCGCTTCCCTGAAAAGACTTCGCAACTACCACATGCTTGCAACGCTAGTTGTTCTCATGCTGATAGGTAGTCTAGCTTGTGCCGCCTGGATCAAACAAGAGCGGTTTGACCTGTTTCAGGCCAGATCGAAAATAATCCATCTTCAGACAGAAACACTTCTTCAATTTCGATTGCTGCTATCAGACTCTTTGGCGGCTGTTTTTCCGAAGGCGCAGGTGTCCTCTAATGCTCTGTGGATATCCCGACAGGAAACCCTCCTTAAAGGAGATCCAGATGGGGCAGTCACCGATCCAGCTCGGGGGGAAGCCCGGAAAGCACTGATCGAGCTCCAGCCATTGGCATCGCGAATTATGAAAGATCTGCGAAATCCGGTAATCAGCAGAGCAGGTTTCGCAGATGATTTTCAGAATTACCACAAAGGCATGGCCCATCTTCAGGAACTTTGGGCGGGAGCACACCATCGGATGCAATCATGGCTCACCTGGGCAGGTATCTTTCTCTTTGTGATGGCCGTTGGGCTGATTGTGGTCGAATCGATATTCATTACCAAGCCCATGCTCAATTTTCTTTACCACCATATTAAACGTAATGAGATAATTGGATTGGCGAAAATTTCCCATAAAACAGTTATCCAACAACTGAACCAACCACGTGGAGAAACATCTGGCTATTCCTATTCATCAAGGCAACAGGCCAGTGTTGAACCCCAACTGGCAGAAACAATCCCTGCCAGCATCATGATTGTGGAAGATCATCCAGCCAATCAGAAATACATTCGAAAACTGTTTCAGAGGCTTGGATATGAGGTAGAAATTGCTGGAAATGGGAAAGAAGCAGTTGCCAAGGCCCTCGTTCATGCTTTCGATCTGATTTTCATGGATATTCAAATGCCATTGATGGATGGCCTGGAGGCCACCTATCAGATTCTTCAAAAAACAGATCCCAACCACCACCCTGTTATCATTGCATTGACCGGCAGTACAGAGCCTGAAACCCGGGAAAAGTGTTTGCACGCCGGCATGAAAGATATCATCTGGAAACCTGTCAAGCTGGATCAAATCACCAAATCCATCATGAACTGGGTCCAGGGAAAAGAAGTAGAAGTATGAAACAGGTAATTCATTATATTTTTGCGAGGTCAACACCAACAACCATTACCTAAATCATGCAAAAACCCCGCTTAAGCTTCTGGCAGATCTGGAACATGAGTTTCGGATTTCTGGGAATCCAATTTGGATTTGGGCTCCAAAACGCCAATGTGAGCCGGATCTTCCAGACCCTCGGTGCAGAAATCGACGATATCCCGATCCTTTGGATTGCCGCTCCGGTAACCGGCCTGCTGATCCAACCCATTATCGGGCACTTCAGTGATAAGACCTGGAACCGGTTTGGGAGAAGAAGACCCTATTTTCTGTTAGGGGCAATTCTGGCCTCGTTGGCTTTATTCATTATGCCCAACTCTCCGGCCCTGTGGGTGGCTGCCGGTATGCTATGGATCATGGATGCCTCGATAAATGTGTCTATGGAGCCGTTTCGTGCCTTT
>CAZLKP010000202.1:6910-8413 GCA_964560095.1 uncultured Bacteroidia bacterium | reverse complement strand
GTTTCCTAAACTCTAGATCCAGGTTCGATTCCTGGCGGGGGGACAAATTTTTCAAGTCAAATACCTGTCGAGGTCGTATTATCGGTAATAGTTTTAATCGTCGAAACATTAAGGAGCTGCAAAGACTGTTA
The DNA here is from genome assembly GCA_964560095.1 of uncultured Bacteroidia bacterium. GTDB lineage: Bacteria > Bacteroidota > Bacteroidia > J057 > J057 > JANQTF01. Next base: position 8,282 of record CAZLKP010000202.1, on the reverse strand, counting down.
AGAATTGACTGTTTGGCGGCCTTTGAGTAATCAGCTTTGTGACTGAGCGACAACCTGGTGACTATTGAGACAACCCAAATTCTTTTTCCTTGTGCGTGATTCCTGTTGGATGAAGGATTCATAACATTTTCTTAATCGAGTACATCACGAATTTTTGCACAAATTATCAGATTTTCGAAGTGTTCATTCTCCAATTGGATAATTCATTTTTCATCTTTTTCAATTACCCAATTCCCTGGCTCTATGCTTCGAATTCTACCATTTCTCTTGTCGTTCTTTGCCGCTGTCGGCCTACACGCCCAAACGACCCTGGGATTTCAGGGCTTTGAAGGCCTGGCTTCAGACACCTGGGGTTACACCCCAACTCCCGCTGAGTTTGCTCCCAACAGCAGTGGAGATTATTGGGGCGTTACGACCTCTATCGGGGCCATCAATCCTTCGGCAACGGGTGGGTCCAAGTTGTTTGCCATCCAGGATCTTACCAACACCGACGGAGGAGCCAATCAAGGCTCTTTGAACTTCCCGGCGATCAATACCTCCGGGTATTCCAACTTCACTGTTTCCTTTGACTATCACGTGGATGGGTTCGACAATGGCGATGATATCGACGTCATCGTGACCATTGACGGCAATCCACAACCGATTGAGAATGTGGTAGATGGGTTTTCCAATTTCTCCTCTAATGGCTGGGAAACCTACACCTTTACCTGGAATCCCGCTGCAATATCCATCAGCCTGGAGATTCTGGTGGATCAAAACGGAAATGCAGACCAGGGAGCCATCGACAATGTTACCCTGACCGGTGTGGTCTCTTCCGGCTGTGTGGTTTCTTCTATCACCATCGCTAACGAGAGTGGCTGTAATAATAATTCCACCCCTTCCGACAACTCCGACGATTTTTACACGGCCGATCTTACCGTTAATTTTGTGAACAAACCGGGTTCAGGCACACTTGGCCTGAGCGGTGATATCTCTTCCCCACAGTCAGTGACCGTTGCAAGCATACCTGGCACTAATTCTTACACATTTCAGGGGGTCAAAATTCCAGCGAACGGTGCTTCGGGAGATGTAATAGCCGATTTTTCTGCCGAACCCACCTGCACCAGAACAGAAAACAACCTGTTACCGGTGGTAGGTTCCTGCTCCGGAGGGACAGATTTTCTCATTTTTTCCGAGTACATCGAATCAGGGAATCAAAAATACCTGGAGGTACACAATCCGAGCACCTCTCCGATCAATCTGGCGAATTATCAGATCCTCATCTACGCCAATGGTTCCACCAGTCCCACCACCACCATCAACTTCACCGGGACATCCATCGCGCCGGGCGGATATTATGTACTGGAACACAATCAGGCGACTACCCCTCAGG
>CAZLKP010000202.1:0-6900 GCA_964560095.1 uncultured Bacteroidia bacterium | reverse complement strand
GGGATTCAACGGAAATGACGCCATCATCCTTTCCGAAAGCGGTATCATCAGAGATGCCATTGGTGAAATCGGTGGGACTCCGGCAGGGGGAAGCTGGTCATCCGGCAGCTGCGATACACAGGACCACACCCTCAGAAAAGATGCCGGGCTCGGAGATGCTACCGCAGATCCCAACCCCAATGATGCTTATGACCCCGCGAACCACTGGCAGTTTTGCCTCAACAGCATCGATTACAGCAATCTCGGTGTAGGATTCGTCTTTCCGGTTGAGCTCATTTCGTTTGACGCATTCAGAACCACACAAGGAACCCAATTGACCTGGGTGACGGCCTCAGAGCGCGACAATGCGGGCTTTGAATTGCTTCGTGAGGAAGGGCCTCACGTCGGCCTGATTGCTTCCATCGAAGGGAAAGGCTCAACCCTTGAAGCACAGGAATATTCATTTCTGGACCGAACTTCCTCCAATAATCGGGTCCTGTACCTCCTGTTTCAGATTGATCTGGACGGCACCAGAACCCTGGTAGGCAAGCAGGAAGTTCGTACCCTGGAAGGCAGCTTGTTTGATCTGGAACTGGCCCCCAACCCGGTGGATGACATCCTCTCCGTTTCCTGGGAAAGTTACGATGGACACAATGGCTTCATCCGCGTGACCGGAATTCACGGTGAAACCCTGATGGACACGTCGATTGAGCATGCGCCCGGGAAGCATACCATGATGCTCGACGTTTCATCTCTTCCTTCTGGGATTTATTTCTTAACAATGTCAACCGGAACAACGAGCAGCGTGCAAAGATTTATCAGACGATAACGCTGGATTCAATCATATTGCAATTCTTTGGATATTATCTTTGGCTGAAGAAGAATATTCAAAGAATTGAAAACCTTTGTTTTCCCATTACCAACCCAACAGCATCATGCCCAGATTTGCCTTTCTCATCCTACTGCTTTTCCCATCGATTTTGACGGCTCAGACGTTGGTGAAGGCTATCATTGAACCTTGTTCTAGCTCACCTGGGGTAGAGTACCCGAATGAAATCATCTCTTTCGTCAATGGGGCAAGCCCGCTAAGCGTAGGTGATATCTCCATTCACTCGATGAACCCGAATGCAGGAGCGCAACCAAACATTAATTTTAGTTGGTCTGGGACCGGGACTGATAATGGAGGAGATCCTACAGACGTTTGTCCCGGCCCCGGGGGATTAAGCTGTTTCCGATGGTTGGATCATGCAGATCCAATAGATGGTCCAATAATTACAGGTCTTATCAACCAGTTAAATGCGCAGGCTGGAACCTGTACACCGACCCTGTTTGTGGCCCCAACCGGGCCTAACATGGGAACTATTCCGGCAGGAGCAAGAGTCATATTTTTCCTCGGAGCCGGGGGGAATACATCAGGCACCCCCGTTGCCGGATTTGACGCATTGGGGACCAACCTGGACTTCTCTGCATTCTGCAATACCCAGGAAATCTATGCTCTTTTTGGCTATGCCATGTTTGGGGCACCAGGTTTTGGACTTTTGACAAACGGAGGGAATAGAGCCATCAGAGTCCAGGTAGCTGGCGTTACCGTGGATAGCGTTTACTCACCAGCCAATCCAGGAGGTGCACTTCCTGAGATTCTGGATAGTGCAGAGGTGTACACCTATGGCGGCGGGTGCACTCCGCCCGATTTATTTGGGCTGTCACCGCTGGATGCCAGTCTCGAATCTGCTTCCCTGGCAGAGGGACCCAACAACCTGAAAATGAGCCGACTCACCCTGTCTCCCAACCCGGTTTCCGAGACCCTGACCATTCAGCTCCCAATCAACGGACCTCAGACCATCCGACAAAAAATATATTCCTTAGATGGAAAATCCACAGAAATCCGTATATTGGAGTTGCAAGAAGGGAGTAACACGCTGCAGGTCGAAGTGCAGTATCTCCCTTCAGCAACGTACTTTCTCGAACTCATGACAGATTCAGGCGCCTATCGGGCGCTTTTTATCAAGCAATGAGTTTATCATTCCGTGTTACTGTCCTGTTGTCAGCGCTTCCCTACCTTGCCGGAACGCTGACAACGCTTTTTTGGGCCTTATGGTCCTCCAAAATCAGGTCGGCTCCTTTCTCGGCAATGGCAATCACAGGTGCATTGGTATTGCCGCGAACGATGGTTGGCATCACAGATGCGTCCACCACTCTCAGACCTTCCACACCTTTGACTTTCAAGCGCGCATCTACGACAGCCAGCTTGTCTTTGCCCATCCTAGCCGTTCCTACCGGATGGTAGAGCGTTTGTGCATGCCGGCGAATGTGCTGGGCCATTTCCTCCTCTGTCCTCAGTCGTTTATCTGGTAAATGAAACCCTTTGAAGTGTTTCCGCAGGGAAGGCGCATCTACGATCTTCATGGCAGCCTTTAATCCTCGAATCAAGGTTTGAAGATCGGCCTCAGCCTGCAAATAGGCGTGGTCGATGATCGGTGCTGCGCTTCCATGAGGAGAAGCCAGCTTCACTTCCCCCATACTTTCCGGCTTCAGGAGCGTAGGGCCCAATGAAAACCCATTTCCTTTTTTGGGGATTCCGATGCCGTGGTTGTAAAAGTATCCGGGGCCGAAATGAAACTGGATATCGGGTGCAGACAAATCAGGGAGCGTTTTGATAAAGCCCCCCGCTTCGGCCACATTGGAGGAGAGTGGCCCTTCGGCCCAGACCAAATAATTGACCAGGCTGGTCACGGATCGGGCTGACTCCAGCGTGGCCTGCTCGTAGGTATCAAACACCATGGGCACAATGAGATGATCCTGGAGGTTTTTGCCAACTCCCGGGAGGTCGCTCTTCACCTCAATGCCCAGGGAAGTCAGCTCTTTACTATCTCCAATCCCGGACAACATCAGGAGTTGGGGGCTGTTGTAGGCACCAGCGCTGAGAATGACCTCTCTTCGCGCTTTAACCGCATGTTTTTTTGCCTCTTCATACATGATCACTCCAGCAGCCCGCTTTTTCTCCCAGATGATTCCCGTGGCTTTCATCCGGGTCAACACATGCAAGTTTTTCCTACTTTTAATCGGTTTGAGAAATGCAGACGAAGTGCTGACCCGTTTTCCGCCTTTTTGCGTCACCTGGTACAAGCCAAATCCTTCCTGCCGGGCTCCGTTAAAGTCCGGGTTTTGACGATATCCCACCTCCTCAGCCGCTGAGAGGAAATCGTGAGACAACTTCCGCGGATCATTCAGGTCGCGCACCTGCATAGGGCCACCCTCTCCGTGATAGGTATCCTTGATGCGGGTATTGGATTCACTTTTTTTGAAATACGGCAGCAAGTCTTCGTAACTCCAGCCCGGATTTCCGGCCTTTTCCCATTCATCATAATCAGACTGGTGACCACGGATGTAAATCATGGCATTGATGGAGGAAGACCCACCCAACACTTTGCCTCGTGGCAAAAACAAGCGTCTTCCACCAGCTCCCGGCTGCGGAATGGTCTCATAAGCCCAATCAACGGAAGTGTGGAACAGCTCAGAAAAAGCTGCCGGAATGTGAATTTCCCGCTTTTTATCCTCCGGCCCCGCTTCTATCAGGGCAACCGTGATCTCCGGGTTTTCTGTCAGCCGACTGGCCAGCACACAACCTGCTGATCCAGCACCCACGATGATATAATCTACAGTCATGGCATCAATCGTTTTATTATGCAAGCATAACAAACTAGCATAGTAACGGCAAAATTCCTAGTTCAGCCGAGTACATATTAGCTTTTTCACACTTCATTGATTTCAACAAATTTTCAGCATCCAATAAGCGATCGAAGCCCCCTGGAATTCGGCAATCAGTATTTGATCGCCAGTCAGTTGCTCCGCGCTGTGGGCCTGGGCGTTGGTTACACACATCTCCCCGAAATGACATGGGAAGTCTGTGAAATGGAGGGATTGGAAGAAAAAACCGGAAACATTCCCTGCCCAACCATCTCGTCTGAATCAACATGCGCCTCGCTATCATGCGGTAGGCGGTGTTCCCTCAGGATTCAGCTAAGCCCGAACACCCTGTGCAGAACCCACTACAGTTTATTTTCTTCGAATACGGCTAGATTCTTTGATAATCGCAACTTGTCTGGTTAATTTCTGAATCAAACAATGTCCATTACTACTTACCTTTTGATTCATGTCAGAATCCAAATCACGAATTGCACTGGTCAAGGATGATCCCTGGCTGGAGCCTTATGAAAAAGATATTGAAGATCGCCTGGCCAGGTGCATGGATACCATCTCTGAGATTACTGTGACGCATGGCAGCCTTCAGAATTTTGCTCACGCTCACGATTTTTACGGTATTCATTTTGATAAGGAAAAAGAAGGCTGGTGGTACCGCGAGTGGGCACCGGGAGCTGAGCAGCTGTACCTGATCGGTGAATTTAATGACTGGAACCGAGAGAGTCATCCCTTAACCAGAACCGAAAATGGAAACTGGGAAATCTTTCTCGAAGGCAAAAAAGCCCTGCAACACGAGCAGCGGGTCAAGGTGAGAATCGTTGGTGGCGACCATGATCGTGACAGAATTCCGGCCTACATCCGCCGAGCCGTTCAGGACCCGGAGACACACGATTTTTCTGGTCAAATTTGGCAACCAGGGAAATCATTCAAATGGAGTGATAAATCATTTTCCCTCATAGGCAGGTCTGCCCCTATGATCTATGAGGCCCATACCGGTATGGCCCAGGAAAAAGAAGATGTGGGCACCTACCGCGAATTTGCCGATCATATTCTGCCACGCATCAAGGACCTCGGCTACAACACCGTACAGCTCATGGCTGTGCAGGAACATCCCTACTACGGTTCTTTCGGCTACCATGTATCCAACTTTTTTGCGCCGAGCTCCCGATTCGGAACCCCTGATGACCTAAAATATCTCGTCAACACAGCTCACAGCATGGGGATTGCGATGGTGATGGATGTGGTTCACTCGCACGCTGTCAAGAATATTTCCGAAGGACTCAACGAATTTGACGGCTCAGGTGATCAATATTTCCATCCCGGTGGGCGTGGCGAGCATGCCTCCTGGGATTCGAAGCTGTTTAATTATGGTAAGCGGGAAGTTCAGCGCTTTTTGTTGTCCAATCTAGCCTACTGGCTGGAAGAATTCCATTTCGACGGATTCCGGTTTGACGGCGTAACCTCCATGCTCTATTTCCATCATGGAGACTTTGTGACCTTTGACCACTACGACAAATACTTCCGGGATGGCGTGGAATGGGATGCCATCACCTATGTACAGATGGCCAACGAACTCATCCACCGAATCCGGCCAGACGGGCTCAGCATTGCAGAGGATATGAGTGGCATGCCCGGTGGCTGCCGCAAGGTCGCTGAGGGCGGCCTGGGCTTTGATTACCGGCTGGCCATGGGCATTCCAGACTACTGGATCAAGCTGCTCAAACACAAGCCCGATGAGGAATGGAATATTCATGAAATGTGGCATACCCTCACCAACCGGCGCTGGAAAGAAAAGACCATTGCCTATTCCGAATCTCACGATCAGGCACTTGTTGGAGATAAAACCGTCGCCTTTTGGCTGATGGATAAGGAGATGTACTGGCACATGGCAAAAGATGACAAAAATCCGGTCATTGATCGGGGCATTGCCCTACACAAAATGCTACGCCTGTTTTCAGCTGCACTCGGCGGCGAAGGATATCTCAACTTTATCGGCAACGAGTTTGGCCATCCGGAATGGGTTGACTTCCCGAGGGAAGGCAATGGATTGAGCTACAAATATGCCCGGAGACAATGGTCTCTCGTGGACAATGAGAATCTGAAATATCAGTACCTCAATAACTTCGACCGGGCCATGGTTCATCTTCTGAGTGACGAACGCATCTTATCAGCTTTGCCGGCTTCCCAGCTCAACATGGATACCGTCAATCAGGCCATCATGTTTGAGCGAAACAATCTGGTCTTTGCTTTCAACTTTCATGTGAGCAATTCGATTCCGGACTATCAGTTTGTGGTACCCAATCCTGGCACCTATGAGATTCTGCTCAACAGTGACGATGAGCAATTTGGTGGTCATGGGCGGATCGATAGCAGCGTGAAGCACGTAACCCAGGACGACCAGTTTGGCAACGCAAGACTGAGTCTATACCTCACCAACCGAACGGTGCTGGTGATGAAGAAAGTGGATTAACCTTCAGCACGAAACATAAAAAACGGGACCTGGATAATCAGGTCCCGTTTTTTATGTCATCAGTCAGTCGCTTACTTGGACTGAGCTGCTTTTACCTTGGCTTCAAGGCTTTGGATTACCTCGTAGTTGTTGGTTTCAGGCGTTGGTTCAACACCGAACGTAGGTGGGCTGATCTTCAGCGCCCGCCGACGCTTGTCTGATCTGGAACGCAACCTGAGTTTTTTGGTAGTGAATTTTTTTCCGGCCATGAGCGTTGTGTTTCGAAACGGATGCGAAAGTAGGAAAAAATGACTCATTCACCAAATTTCCTACAGCCTTCTGATCCGGATATCCCGAAACCACACCCTGTCGCCATGATCTTGCAGGGCAATATGGCCCTTTTCACCCTTTGCATACATCGGCCAGTCAGCAAACTTGCTCGCCGCCAAAGTTTCTGCCCATTCACCACTGCCCAACTGGTAATCCACCACCTTCACATCATTGAGATAGTGCTGCACATACCCATCATTCACTACGACCCGTAAATGGTTCCACTCCCCAACCGGTTTCACGGTTTCTTCGGAGCATGGGTGCATGTCATAGTTAGCGCCACTCCGGTGGGAGGGTAGTTTGCCATCGGGATGGCGCTCATCGTCCAGCACCTGGATTTCTGGCCCGGAATAATAGACCGTCGGCAGAGAGTCTGCTTCCACCACATGAAAGAAAACGCCGCTGTTGCCGACTTCAGAAATTTTCCATTCCAGCACCAA
>CAZLKP010000201.1:0-8425 GCA_964560095.1 uncultured Bacteroidia bacterium | reverse complement strand
CATATTCGACTCAGCAGGAAGGGGCTGTCCATTATTGAACCAACCATTCTGACGGCTATACTCTACCAATTCAAACTGAGCAGACAGAGTTGGAATCATGCAGCAAGAAAGAATTGCTAAAAAAAGGTATGGTAAAGAATTTTTCATTATCAAGTGGTTTATACATAGTACGACTCACTCTCTAAAAAAAAAGTAACAAATTGCGTGTACTTTATTTGTGCATCCCCTCATAGGCTGCCTTGACCTTGAATTTGGCTCGCATGAGTCGCATCTTAATGGCTCCTTCATTCAGCTCCATAAACTCTCCAATTTCCTCAATCGACCAACTATAGCCATACTTCATCATCAGTAATTGGCGATCTATGGCAGAGATTTTTTGCAGAGCCAATTGAAGTATCCTCTTTTCGTAGCTGAGGAGTTCATCATCCCGCGGTTCATCTGCCACAAATTCCGGTTCATGGTCATCGATGTGATCATGTGGCCGCTGCCTTCTCAGGTAGTCGTAAGTCACATTTCTAGCAATAGGATACATCCAAGTAAATAACGCGGACTTTCCTTGATAGGAAGAAAGTCGGTCATACATTTTGATGAAGGCATCCTGCGCCAAATCCTTGGCCGTCTCCCGGTCCATGACAATCGCCTCACATACTCGCATCACGCGACCAAAATACCTTATATAGATCACCTCAAATGCCCTGGCATCGCCATTAAGCACTTTTTCGATCACCTTCTGATCGGTGAGGTTGGATATATCGGAGGAGCCACCCACGGATTAAGCGAGTATGTGGACTTCCTCGGCAATGAGTCTTTTGGCAGGAATGATGATTGTTTCAGCGCCGTGATCGAGTACCACGTGAATGTTGTTAATTTCTCGGATCGTCCCCTCCAGCTCACCGACTCGGATCTTTTGTCCGCTGCGGTAATGGTTTTTGAGATAGAATGAGGCAATAATGTGCGGTAAAATTTCTCTGGCAGATAATCCATAAGCAATGGAAAATGCCAAGACGATACCACCGACAATGATCATCACATTGGAAGTGAGGAGATCGACATTGAGCTGAAGCTGATCTAGGGTACTGACGATCACAATCAAGGCCAGTACATAAAACAAAATAGAACTCATGACTCTGGCTGACCTTAGCGAGTAAGAAGCAAACACCTGTTGGGTTGTTTTTTTCAACCAGTCGGCCACTGCCAGACCGCCCACCAAAATGGCTAGTGCCAGAAGTACGTTCGGCAAGTACGCGATCAGTGAACTCACATTGGCTGAAATCGCATCCCAGCCCCAGGCATCGAACAAGCCTACGAGAATGGTGAGAAATACAAACCAGAAGAAAAAACGGGTCAGCAAGTCCGTAAGTGAGCGCTTGAACTGGGCCTTGGTTAAAAATTGCTGTAAAGGAGAGCCGACCATTCTTTCATCCAATTTTACAGCCCGCAGCATTTTTTTTATGAGAAACGCAATCAACTTTGCGACCATCCAGCCCAACAAGAGCATCACGATTCCCCCCAAAATAACCGGGATATATTCGGCAAACTGGCTAAACATACCAGAGAAGGATTTTCCCAACGTGGTAAACCATTCTTGAAATAGTTCCATAGCGGCAAGGGTAAGTGTGAAACGTCATTGATTGGACGCAGAGGTGTGATCCTCGTTGGAAATGGAGGAGGTGGCTGCCATGCCAAAGACTCCCAGAAACAGCTCCAGCACATTCATTATCACGCTCTTGAGGAAGATATTGTTCATGACTTCCTGCTGATCGGTTGGGCTTGGCATCTCAGGCGCATCTTCGTGGAAGGAAAATGGATTCTGGTCCATGGAAAAGTAAGATTATTACAGCTGAGACGAAAGCCGCATCAAAAAAGTAACTACCGGATTACCCTTTTGCTTCCTGCCAATATGCTTCCTTCTCTTCGACGGGCAACCCGTCAAGCCCATCATCCGGCTGCTGGGGCTGAGCCACACGGTGGGGGTGGAGGAGGAGCTGCGGCCTCGCGTGGTGAGGGTGTTTCCCAATCCCGCCACCGACGAAGTCACGTTCGCCTGGCAAGTACTTCCTGGCTTTGATGCTGGCGAGATCAGGCTGTATGATCTGCAAGGGCGGTTGTTGGCAGAACATAGCTGGCCGGCTGGTGTGCAGGAATACACGATTCAGCTTCCTGAGTACAGCGGGACGGTGCTGTATGAAGTGGAAAGCGGGGAGATAGTGAAGCGTGGGAAGTTGGTGCTTCGGTAGGAACTACAGACGTTTTTCCTTATTTCAGGAAAAGCTGTATCATTCATTGGAATCTCAAAGTGTCATTTAGCATGGAGTTACAGGTAAATTCCAATCAAATCCTTAATCTCTCTGGTATCTTTCCGCCTACCTCAAATTACCGCTCCGTCATCGTGATCCATTTGACACGCTGATCATTGTTCAGGTGATAACAAAAACCTAACCATTGCCTACCACTCCATACACCAATTTCTTACCTCAATTGAGGGGGAGCATGATGTATGAAATGGAGCGCGACGAACTAACCTATCATAAAAAGCTGCTTGTGCGCCGGGCCGTAGGCAGACTTTATGGCGCAGCTCACACCAGCGCCCCATTCTTAATCTCGTCCACAATATCCGGATCGAGTAGGGTAGAGGTGTCGCCCAGATTATCGGCGGTACCTTCGGCTACTTTGCGCAGAATGCGGCGCATGATCTTGCCGGAGCGGGTCTTGGGCAGGCCGCTCACAATCTGGATTTTGTCGGGCTTGGCAATAGGCCCAATCTCGTGGGCCACCGTCGCAATCACCTCTTTGCGGAAATCATCGTCGCTCTCCGGCTTGTTGGCACAAATGACATAGGCATAAATGCCCTGTCCCTTGATCGGGTGTGGATAGCCCACCACCGCTGATTCCACGACATCCGGATGTGCGTTGATGGCATTTTCGACCTCGGCAGTTCCCATCCGGTGCCCAGACACATTGATTACATCATCCACCCGGCCAATGATACGGTAATAGCCGTCTGCATCTCTTCTTGCTCCATCACCGGTGAAGTAGAGGTTATCAAAGATGCTGAAGTAGGTCTGCTTCGCACGCTCGTGATCGCCGTAGGTCGTGCGGATCATGGACGGCCAGGGAAATTTGATACAGAGGAGGCCTTCGATATCATTTTCGGTGATTTCCTTTCCTTCCTGATCGACCAGACAGGGTTGAACACCAGGCAAAGGAAGTGTTGCATAGCAGGGCTTGGTGGTGGTATGTCCCGCTAGCGGAGAAATCATAATGCCGCCGGTTTCGGTTTGCCACCAGGTATCCACGATGGGCAATCCTTTGGGGCCAATGTTTTCATCATACCAATGCCAGGCTTCGGCATTGATGGGCTCGCCTACGGTGCCAAGTACTTTGAGGGAGCTGAGATCGTAGGGCTCGACATACTCCAGGCCTTTGGCCTGGAGGGCACGAATGGCCGTTGGCGCTGTGTAGAAATGCGTGACCTGATGCTTCTCACAGATCTGCCAGAATCGACCCGCATCCGGCCATGTGGGCACCCCTTCAAACATCACATTGGTGGCACCTGCCAGCAGCGGACCATATACGATGTAACTGTGACCCGTGATCCAGCCAATGTCTGCTGTACACCAGTAAATGTCTCCTTCCTGATACTGGAATACGTTGCGGAAGGAATACTCGGTATAAACCATATAGCCGCCGCAAGTATGCACCACGCCTTTAGGCTTGCCGGTAGAGCCGGAGGTGTAGAGAATGAAGAGCATATCCTCAGCATCCATTGGTTCTGCCGGGCACACATCATCGACATCCCTCATCTGCTCATGGATCCATTCGTCGCGGAAGGGCGCCCAGTCGATCACACGGTCGGTCCTGCGGAGGACCAGCACGGTTTCGACGGATTCTACGTGGTCAAATTCGATGGCTTCATCGACGATGGCTTTCACTGGAATCTGCTTACCACCACGGAAATTCCCGTCGGAGCAGATGATCATTTTGCAGTGGGCGTCGTTGATCCGATCGGCCAATGCCTGGGCGGAGAACCCGGCAAATACCACGGAGTGAATGGCCCCGATGCGGGCACAGGCCAGCACAGAGATGGCCAGCTCAGGAACCATGGGCATATACAGACAGACGCGGTCGCCTTTACCGATGTTGTTCTTTTTCAAGACGTTGGCCATGCGGCAGACCTCACTGTGAAGTTCTTTATAGGTAAACGTTTTGACGCGTTCGTTAGGGTCGTTGGGCTCCCAGATAAAGGCCACCTGGTCTCCGCGTGTTTTCAGGTGGCGGTCGAGGCAGTTTTCGGTGATATTCATTTTGCCTCCCTGGAACCATTTCACGTCGAGGTCGCGAAAGTCCCACTCAAGGGTTTTGTCCCACTTTTTTTGCCACGTAAAGGCAGAAGCCATGTCAGACCAGAATCCTTCCGGATCTTCCACACTGCGTTTGTACCACTGCTGGTACTCTTCGAACGATTGAATGCGAGGTGTCATAGTAGTAAATGCGAGTTGTCCATTTATCGGGCTAAGTTCAGTTGTAAGGTAATAGATCAAACCTATTAAAAACAGTCAATAAAATACATATCTAAATATTTTAATGTTTATAAGTGAAAAAAGTTACAAACTCTGCTGGAGGTGTTAACAGAAATCAGTGGATGAGGGGTTCTCCCACAAAGGAGCCTGAGGGATGCACAGCGCACACAAGGAAAGGTGGCAGCAGGTGGTAAAGCGAGAAGCTTTTTTGCAAAAATCCACAACGAAATCGGGTTAGTCTTCGTCGAGATCCTTGGCTTCGGTGAGGGCTTCCTGCCAGCTTTGACCGAAGGTGATCATTTGCAGGGTAGCAACGGAGAGCTTGTTTTCCAGCTTTCCGAATTTCGTCCGGTAATCCTTCATCGACCTTCTGACTACTTCCAGGGCTTCCTTTTTGCCGTAGGTATGGGTGATTTCACATCGCTTTTCATCTGAGCCAGGCATTTCTTTATAGGTGAGAAAATAGTGCTTGAGGCGACTCACGATGGCCTCTGGCACTTCAGAAATGTCATGCCAGCCCTGATAAACTTCATCTCCCTTGAGGACGGCGATGATCTTGTCGTCGGCTTCTCCACCATCAATCATCCGAAATCCTCCGATCGGAATGGCCGGCACGAGAATATCTCCGTGCGTGATGTCGCGCTCGGTCAAAACACAGATATCGAGGGGGTCTCCATCTCCGACAATATCTTCTCTACCAGTTTTTTCCATGCAGTATTCTGCCACCTTTTCCATGCAATAGGTTTGAGGTACAAAGCCATACAGCGCTGGTACGATGTTGGAGAATTTCTGCGGTCGGTCCACTTTCAGATATCCGGTTCGCTTATCAACCTCATATTTGACTGTGTCAGAGGGAACGACCTCAATGAATGAGGTGACCAGCTCCGGTGCTTCTTTCCCGATTTGCACCCCATGCCATGGGTGAGATTTGTAGCGAAGGCCGATAAGTTCCCAGATGCGGGTCAGGGGATTAGATTTGCCGATACTCATATGTTCTGGCGAAATGGAAAAGTGATTACGAGAAAAGAGGAATGAAGGTAGAAGAAAACGGGGTATAGAGGTGAATAAAGGAACAAAGCTCGGGACCAATATCCAATGAGAAATGTTCATTCGTCAATAACCTGCCCCACGCGGCAAAAGAAGGAACCCTAATGGTTGCAAAAATAGAAAGATCAGAAACAAAATTGGTGCGGGAAAGACGCATTGGCTTTTGCCTCTGTATGGATGAGAGCATACCTTTGACACCAAAAGAATCACACTGTGGCAATCATTCAATCATTCAAAGGCTGGCGTCCACGCCGGGACATCGTCTCCAACGTAGCCTCCCGCCCCTACGACGTGCTGAACGCTGCAGAGGCACGCGAAGAAGCCAAAGGTAATCCCTATTCATTTCTTCATGTGGTGAAGCCGGAAATTGATCTTCCGGAAGACCTTGATCCGTATGCCCCAAAGATTTATGAGACCGGAAGAGACAACTTCGAAAACATGGTCTCAGAAGGCTGGATGAAGCAGGACGAGAAGGACTGCCTGTACATCTATCAGCAAAATATGAATGGCCACATCCAGGCCGGAATAGTGGCTGCTGCCGCCGTTGATGACTACATGAATGGCGTCATCAAGAAGCACGAACTCACCCGGCCAGATAAGGAAAAGGACCGCAAAACCCACGTTCGGGTGGCCAGAATGAATGCAGAGCCGGTATTCTTTTCATTCCCTCAAGTAGATGAACTCGACCTCATCATTGACAACACGAGAAAGGGGATTCCGGAGTACGATTTCACAACCGAAGACGGCGTGGGTCACACCCTGTGGGTGATTGATGAACCGAAAACGATTGCTGAGGTCATCCGGTTGTTTGAGGAAAAGGTGCCGGCGACCTATGTCGCAGATGGGCATCACCGAACGGCCGCTGCTGCACGGGTGGGGCAGGCTTTGAAGCAGGAGAATGCCGGTCACACCGGTGATGAAGCCTATAACTATTTCATGGCGGTTCATTTTCCGGATAATCAGCTCAAGATCATTGACTACAACCGGGTGGTGAAAGACCTGAATGGCCTCAGCAAAGACGAATTTCTCGCCAAACTCACGGATGCATTTTCTGTAGAGCCCATCACCAGCCAGGCCAAACCTGAGGCGCTTCACCATTTTGGGTTGTATCTCGACCACAAATGGTACAAACTGGTGGCCAAATCCGGCACATACGATGGTTCTGATCCGATTGGAGTACTGGATGTGACGATTCTGTCGAATCAGGTGCTGGCACCTACACTGGGCATCACCGACCTGCGTCGCGACAAGCGGATTGATTTTGTCGGTGGGATCCGTGGCTTAGGAGAGTTGGAAAAACGGGTGGACAGTGGAGAAATGGCAGCAGCTTTTGCTCTGTATCCGGTGTCGATGCAGCAATTGATTGATATCGCCGACAGTGGCGAGATCATGCCTCCCAAGACCACCTGGTTTGAGCCGAAGCTCAGAAGTGGGTTGGTGGTGTATCGGTTTTAAGGGAAGAAAGATAGGAGGTGTGCGGATTCTGTCTCCAGCCAGGGGACTATTTTTCTGGTAGAGGCAGAAGCCCGTGTGCCTAGCAAAAAACACAATCTGATTGCCCGGTTGACTTCCATTTCCCGGCAGATCCTGGAAAAGAAAAATGTGGCGAATCTGTCATGGCTCCGGGAGCAAATCAGCTTGATGGAAGCATCTGTACATTCTGCTGGGTAAAAATGCTCCGGTGAGATAGCCAAAAGAGCAACAGCACACAAGATCAAGCAAAAAGTACTGGTTCATTCGGCAGAAATCGGTGATGAAAGGTTCGGAGATGAATCGGATGGTATGTAATTTGATATTCAGCTCATATGTTGAATTCCAGACGAACTTTCCAACTCGCATGATCACTCGTTTTTTCCTATTCACCCTCCTTGTTGTTCTGTGTTTTCCCTCTGCGCAGGCCGAGTCGATTCTTAGCGGATACAACTTTTCCGAGGGATCCTGGGCGCTTGTTGGGGTGCCGGTTCACAACTACCAAAAGCTGCCGGTTCAGTCTGAGTTGGGGACATTCGTTACTGAAGACCCCCAATTGCTGCAGACCCTCCAACGTCGCTGGGAGTTTGACATGACCTTTGACGATAAGTGTGATTATCACTATTCTCTCAAGCTCTATCGAAACGGTGAGTTGGTCGAAACACTCATGATCAATCTGTATTGCGGATATATCACCAAAGACGGATTTTCCTATGCTTTTCCTACTGCCGAGTTTAATTTAATCCGAGATCAGGCCCGGTCTATTCCCTGGTCCAGAATCCGCTTTGAAGATCCCGAAACCCTCCGAAAAGCCATTACAACGCTGGATGCAACGGAGGATGTTTATTGGTATGAGGATGTGCAACAGTATTTGTTTCCTGGATATTTTATGATCTCCGTGAACAATCTGCATTGGAACACCGATCGCGATTCACTGCATTCAGTGGTTGCCTCCTACCTCGTGGATCTGGGCAAAACCGACGATTTCTATCTGCAAGAATATTACTATTTGATCACGGATGGGAATATGACCGTCAAATACATCGTGAATTGCTCGGAGTGGCTGGCCGGATTGCTGGCAGCGCTCATGAAACAGACCCGTCATGGCGGCGTGCGCGCCATCGAGGCCGACATCGAGGCTCCGGAACGCTCCGAGCTCTTCGCCCGTGTCCCGGAACTGCGAAAGGATACCGAAACCGCCGCGCTGGTGTGCGAACTGTTTCGCCGCAAGGGGCTCGGCCCGATGACTTCGGAGGACGCCGAAGTCTTGTCGGGGCGACGGATCGAGCAGGTCATGGCGGAACGCTCCCGCGCCGTTGTCGCACTGGAGCGGCTCGCCGACGGGCTGCCGGCACTCGGCATCGTCGCGGCCGTGCTCGGCGTGATCA
>CAZLKP010000200.1:0-8464 GCA_964560095.1 uncultured Bacteroidia bacterium | reverse complement strand
TGGTGATCCTGTTGGTGAAGCGCCTGTTTCCACAGCGGGCTTCCTACCTCTGGCGACAGTCTCTGGCCAATTTGTTTCGCCCCCAAAACCAGACCCTCATCCTGGTGCTTTCCATCGGGCTGGGTACCTGGGGCATCGCGCTAATGTTTCAGATCCAGAACATGCTCCTCCAGGAAGTGGCGTTTGTGGGAGCCTCCGACCGGCCCAATGTAGTGGCATTTGACATCCAGAAAGACCAGATCGACCCGCTGGACAGCCTGGCAACGGTTCACGATATCAACATCCAGCAAGTGGTGCCGGTGGTCACGATGCGCATGGAAGCCATTCGGGGCAAAACCCGCGTTGAATGGCTGGCCGACACCAGCCGGGACGTTTCCTCCCGAGCCCTCAACCAGGAGTACCGCGTCACCTTCCGTGATTCTATCATTGATTCTGAGGAAATTACCCGAGGAAAATGGCGCCCCCGTGCTGGCCCAAATGACAGCATCTGGATTTCGGTCGAAGAAGATTATGCAAAAAACAACTGGAACGCCGGGATCGGAGATGAAGTCGTGTTCAATGTGGGCTCCATCCCGATCTCGACCTACATCGGGAGTTTCCGAAAGGTGGACTGGGAGCGTGTGCAGACGAATTTTCTCGTCCTGTTTCCGGCCGGCGTGCTGGAAGAAGCGCCGCAGTTTATCGTGGCTGTCGGCAAATCGCCCGATGCGCTTAACACTGCCAACTTCAAATCGGATGTGGTGAGGGAGCTGAAAGGGATTTCCATTATTGATCTGGGCCAAGTCATTGAGACGGTCGAGTCAATCCTGGAACAGGTTTCCTTTGTGGTCCGGTTTATGGCCTGGATCAGTATTCTCACCGGCTTGCTGGTGCTGGGGGGCTCGGTCTGGAACACGCTTGCGCAGCGAAAGCGGGAAGCAGCTTTGCTTCGTACCATTGGCGCATCGCGCTATCAGGTCCAGCAAATTCAGGTCCGGGAGTACCTCCTACTGGGAATCCTGGCCGCGATCACTGGGATTGGGTTGGCCCTCGGAGCCGCCTGGGGACTATCGCTGAGTGTGTTTGATTCGGCCTTCGTGCCGGAATGGACAAGCCTGGTGGTCTTGCTCCTGGCCATCCCACTGGCCACAGCCCTGATTGGGATTCTGGGCCTCCGACCTGTGGTGCGACAGGCGCCGCTGACTGTATTGCGACGGGAGACTTAATGGAATGGCGGAAACTACTGAGTTTATTCCTTCTATTCGGTCAGAAAACACATGGACCAGCTTACGAGTAATACGTTTGCCACAGCATAGACTCGCCCTGACATCTCTCGTCATCAATGGTTATTCGATCGGATCTCAATCTCATCTCAACCTGTGTTACTTCGACTTACTCATAGTACATGGGCATTAGCATGTAGCTCATTTAGCCACTCTGAATAAGCATAACACAACTGGTCTTTGAGCAGATCAGGCCTAAAATTCAAGTCGATAACTCATTAGCGGAAACAGCCCCAGGGCGTTCTTATCGACCACCTGCTGTTGTACAACATCGAAGGTACGGAAGGCGAGGTTGGTTTGGTTGGTGAGGTTGAGAATGTCAATGGCGAAGGTGCGGGTGAGATGGGGACGCTGGCGCTTGAACATAATCCGCACATCCGCCCTGAAATAATCAGGGAGCTGCCCGCTCCAGGCCAACGAGTTATCAAAGACCGTCGTTTGCTTTGCGATCGAAGCGTCCAGATCGATCGGTGTGTAGCGCAATCCTCCCTGGTAAATCACCCGGAAATTGATGCCCCAGGTTTTTGCTTTCCCTTTCCTGGTGATTCGCTCAAATTCTTTTCCTGCTGTTCCGGTAAACAAATAATTCCCGTTATAGCGGGTGTCCCGCTCCACGCCATCCGAAGCTGTGTATGTCGATTCGTAGAGAGAACTGGTAAGCAGAAAATAAGTACCATTCTCAATGGTTTTCTCCACCGTAAATTCCACCCCGTAATTCCTTCCGGTACCTTCGTTTACCAGGGAATCCGTCACATAGCCTTCCAACAGGTTGACCGCGGAAAAGGTGCCCGGGGTCACCGTTATCGGCACGTTGAACAAGCGCTGATAGTAGGGTTCCACGGTTGCTTTCAGGCTCTGGCTAAAGCGGTGTTCATATCCCAGAACAATGTGGTGAGCCCGGGTAAATCCAAGCTCTTGGTTGGGAAATGCTGTGGTGCCATCTTCTAGAGAAACACCTGAAAAATAAGTACTGAGCATCTGCAACTGACTGTGGAGGCCGTAGGCCAGGGTAATTCGATCCCGAATGGAAGGCATGTATGCCAGGGAGGCCCTCGGCTCGAGTGCAGAGGAACCATTGAGCGCAAACCACATTCCATGCAGACCGGCATTTAGTTCCAGCCGCGGTGATGGCCGATAATTCCAGGTCACATAGGGCTGAACCAGCTGTGAGTTCCCTGCTGCCTGCCCAAGGATAGTTTCGGTATTGGTGGAATCCAGCGAATAGGTGCGATTGTTCACTTCATAGCCCAGATCGGTGGCAAACAGCCCTGCCCGAATATGGCTGCGTTCATTGAGCTTATGGGTGATATTGGTGGTGAAGGACAGCTTTCGCTGAAACAAAAAATCCTGGTCTGAGCGAAGCGTAGAAAAATCATCCTGCACATAATCCCCCAGCCGCTGAGACTGAATGCCAGACAAAGCTACAGCACTTTTCCAAAGGGTCCGGTTGCTCAGCACCAGTTGATGCGTGACGCCCACAGCCCCCATGTTGGAATAAAAATCAATATCAAAGCGGTCGCGCCCCTCAAGCCTCAGACTATCCGCCCTGGGTGCATCATAGCGGGTGATGCTCAGGCCACCCATACCAAAAATCGTAAAAGTTCCTGCGTTTTCGGTTGGGAGGGTCACATTGAATGATATATCCTGATAATTGATCTCTTCCGGGGTGAGTTCCAGGCCAATTGCCGTAAACAGGCCCACCGTAGAATATCGGTAGTTGACCAGAAAAGAAGACCCTTTCTCCTTGTTGATCGGCCCTTCGGCAGCGGCATCCACCCCAATCAGACTGGGCTGAAAAATGAATTCGAATTGTTCGTTGTTACCGGGGCGGAGGCGAATGTCAAACACCCCGGAGAGGGCATTACCATAGTTCGCATCAAAGGCACCGGAATAGAAAGAAGAATTGGCCAGAAGCTGAGTCGAGAGAATGATTTGCCCTCCACCGTTTTGAGTCAGGCGATCAGAAAATGTACCAGCGTTGGTGAGGTGATTGGGATTGACGATGTCCACGCCTTCGAGACGCCAGAGCAGGCCATTGGGGCTGTTGCCTCGAACAACGATATTGTTGTTTTGGTCATTAACGGTAGCGACACCGGGAAAGGATGCAGCCAGACGGGCCGGATCGTAATAGGTAGCGGCATAGCGCTGGGTTTCTTCCACCGTGAAACTCCTGGCACTCACTCGCTCAGGCGAGCGTGAGCTTTCACCCACAATGTCCACGTCTTCCATGTCGTAGAGACTGATTTCCAGCCGAATTTCCAGAATCGCTTCTTTTCCGGAATTGACAACGAGATCATTAATGCTGTATCTGAGGTAGCCGCCTTTCTCTGCTACGAGCACAACACGCCCGACCGGCACTTCCTGAATCCGAAATTCTCCATTCGACCCCGTGGTGGCCGTTTCGTTGAAGGCTCCTTTGTCGATGGTCAGGTCCACGCCTACGAGGGGGGTTCCAGACAAATCATCCACAACAACACCGCGAACCGTCTGGGTCGGAAGGTCGGGGGACTGAGACCAGATGGAAGGAACGGTTCCAGCGAGGAACAAAAATACAAACAGCTTTTTCATCGACGTCAACATTCGTGTTATGGGCCGTAAAGATAAGAACAGCACAAGAAAACGCGCGGTAAAATAACGGCCAAACATGACAATATTCGAATGAGATGAGGGATGGGATTAAATGGCCTGATGGTTAAAGGGCTGCAACACCATTTCAGACACAACTCCCGAATCTGGTTGCTGGCAGAGAAACCAGATCGCGCGGGCGGCTTCTGTCGCAGTGACGAATTTGTCCCGCTGCACACGCAGGTCGATGTCATCCCAGAAGGGCGTATCTGTACCGCCCAGGTAAATATTGGTAATGCGAATGTTGGTTCGCTTAAGCTCCTCCCGCACAGACTTCAGCATGCCATTGAGGCCATACTTGGTAGCAGCATAAGCGGCAGCTCCTGCCATCGGCACTTTGCCCAGAACTCCGGGAAGATTCACAACTAGCCCGGCTTTCTTACTTTTCATAGCCGGAAGAAAATGCTTTAGCAGGAGAAACGGACCTGTGAGATTGGCATTGAGAGAGGTCTGGAAATCGTTCAGGGTCAACTGTTCCAATGGCTTGATGATACCTACGCCTGCGGCATTGACCAGAACATCAAGTGCCTCCACCTGACTTTGAATGCGTTCTGCGGCCTGTTGGACGGCAGCCTCGTCTTCCATTGCAAACGTAAAAGTCTGAGATTCCGGCACCTCCAGTTCTGCTGCCAAAGCGGATAGCTCAGCAGCATTTCGCGCGGCCAGAAAGAGATTTCCGCCTGACTGTTTGAGTAGTCCAGCTGTTTCGCGACCAATGCCACCGGTTGCACCTGTGATGAGAATTTGTTTTCCTTGAATGGATTCCATGTGATAGAAGTTGATAATTGGGGGTCAAAACCTTAAAGAGGTGAGGGAAAATAAATGTTGACAAACCCTATCAACTTGGCTTCCCATCAGTTGTTTTTTCGGATCGGGAAAAACAATACCGAAAATCTATCAAAGCCTTTTCGGCCTCACCACATTCACTACCCATCTGCCTCCCGGATCTTTTCGCTTTTCAATTTCTTCCCCTGTTTCCTCCCCAACACCACAGAGTGCCAGACATTATGAGTAATCACATAGGCGATGGGCCCCAGAACAGTGAGGGGCGGTAAAAAGGTCACAGCCAGCCAGACGCCAAACATGGTATTTTTCCGCCCCAGGGCCAGACTGGTTTCGGGGCGAAATGCCGGGGATTCCAGCAACCACCCTGCACCAAAGTTCAGGGCAGTAATCAGAACAACAACCGCCAGGATACTCAACAAAGCCAGCCAGCCGGCCTGGGACTCGTGAAGCAGGTAGTCCGAGGCCTTGGCCATCGCCAGAAAAACGTTGAGCATGAACAACCAGAAAGTCAGGTTCCTGGCTTTCAGCAGGAATGCGACAGCGCGACTGGAGCTGATTCGCAGCACTTGTGAAAGCAACATCGGTAACAAAACAGTCACAGAGACCGAGCCGATCAGGTCAATGGTGGATAGCGAAATATCTTCCACCCCCAGCAAAGGAAGGAGAAATGGAATCACGAGGGCCATGCCCAGGTTGCTCAGCAACAAAGCCAGGGTCACAAATCCCACTGACCTGCCCAACAGCCCAGCAATGACCGGTCCCACAGCTGCAGAAGGCATGATGCCACACAAAAAAGCCAGCAGAGCGTATTCTGGAAGAATCAGACGAAACAAGCCATAGAGGCCCACGGCCATTGTTACATTGGCAAGTAGTAACCACAGATGCCCCCAGCGAAACAATTCCCACCTCGGCCTGACGCCCAAAAAAGACATGAACAGCATCAGCATGACCGAATACCGGATCGAAAAGGTTAGAACTGACGCTTGCGGAACGCAAGCTCCCAACAACATCGCCACAAGTGGAAGCCAGGATTTCATTCGCCCTATAAAGGTAAGAACTATGAATTTTTTAGCCATCATTGACAGCAGGCAGATGAGGATGACCCGGAATTCTTTCGTCTGGTATTATTCAATATCTGGCCCATTGAATCCAATTCCGAAGCTGTGCAAGCTTTCACAGCGGTGGATGCCGTCAATCGCGAACTGAAGGTGGTCAAAGCCTACACCATTAAAGATAATGTATGCCTAGCCATGGAGGTCTTTCTGGCAGATATCGACGATTTTGAATCGTTTTTCGAGCGTGGCCTCAATGTCGTCGAAAGCGGCATTGACACATTTGTAGAAAACATGTAGAAGCCTGCTCAACGTGTCACAAAAAGAGACCTTTCAGGATCGCTGGAAGGTCTCTTTTTGTCCGCATCTCCGGGCTATTTGTGAATATCCGTTTTTAGTAGCTCGGGATAGTTTTTCTGAAATCGTCTCAATCTCGGGATTGATACGCCCCGGACATAAGGATTGTTTGGGTTTTTCCGTTCATAATTCTGGTGATAATCTTCGGCCGGCCAGAAGGTTTCCAACATAGTTACTTCGGTCACAATCTCTCCCTGTTGGTATTCTCCCTCATCGTAGAGTTGCCGGATATACGCATCAATGATCTGCTTTTCGGTTTCATTGCGGTAAAAAGCAATACTTCTGTATTGGGTGCCACGGTCAGGGCCCTGGCGATTGACAGAGGTGGGATCATGTGAGCCATAATAGACGTTGACCAATGTAGGAAAATCCACCACTGTGGAGTCGTAGTACACTTCCACGGCTTCGGCATGCCCAGTCAGACCATTGCTCACCTGCCGATAGGTCGGGTTGGGCTCTTCGCCTC
Organism: uncultured Bacteroidia bacterium; assembly: GCA_964560095.1. GTDB lineage: Bacteria > Bacteroidota > Bacteroidia > J057 > J057 > JANQTF01. The sequence continues at coordinate 1,916 of CAZLKP010000200.1, read as the reverse complement.
CTGCATACCCACTCACAACTTCCTTTACGCCACTTACAGACTCATACACCGCTTCTACGCACCAGAAGCACCCGCTGGCAAAGTAGGCTTTGCTCAGCCCTTCGAGCTCCTCCGGGCTGGTGACCTGGATGGCAGTGGCCGAGGCCTGGTCATTATGGCTGCCCGATTGGCTGCAGGCCGGTAGAGCTAAAAGGGAAAATATGGCGAGAAACCCTGCGCTCAGATGAGGCCTTTGTATCTTCTTCATGTTGATTCAGTGTTTGGCAGGATGAACGAATGCGAGGCACAAATGGTTCAGGACCCGGTTAATTCTCCAAGTACATGTAGGCGAGATCACGTTTGTTCGCTCGACTGATAGGCCGTTAATCCGGCCCGAAGACACGCCATCGCTTTCACCAGATCTTTCTCATTGAGAACATAGGCAATACGCACTTCGTCCTGACCAGCATGGGAAGTAGAATAAAAACCCGCCCCCGGTGCCATCATGACGGTAGCCCCCTCATGAGAAAAGGATTCCAGCATCCACTGGCAAAAATGCTCGCTGTCATCCACCGGTAGGCGAACCATGGCATAAAAGGCTCCGTTCACCTCGGGCACAACCACCCCTTCGATCTCGCCTAGCATCTTGAGCATGACATCTCTTCTGCCGACATACTCCGACACCACCCCTTCATAAAAAGAATCGGGCAGACCATACACAGCCTCCGCACCTATCTGCCCCAGGGTCGGCGGTGAGAGTCGGGCCTGTGCAAACTTCATCACCGCTCCCATTATCTCTTCATTTCGCGATACCACACAACCGATTCTGGCGCCACAGGCGGAGAATCGCTTGGAAATGGAGTCGGTCACAATCACATGCTGCTCTGTGCCTTGTAACCCAAGGGTAGAATGATGGGTCAGTCCGTCATAGGCAAACTCCCGGTACACTTCATCAGCAATGAGGTAGAGGTCGTGTTTAAGAATAATTTCACGCAGCTGTTCTAGTGCTTTGCGCGGGTACATCACCCCGGTGGGATTGCCGGGGTTGCAAATGAGGATCGCACGGGTGCGATCTGTGATGAGTTTTTCAAACTCGTGCATGGCCGGCAGGGCAAAGGAATCTTCAATCCGGGTGTGAATGGGGATCACATTGACATTCGAAAAGACAGAAAACCCATTGTAATTGGCATAGAAAGGCTCCGGCACAATAATTTCGTCGCCAGGATTGAGGACGCTGGCAAACACAAAATTAAGTGCTTCAGAGGCACCTGTGGTTACGATGACCTGATCGGTGCTGAGGTCGTGACCGATTCGGCCATAATAATCGGCAATGGCCTGCCGAAGCGACTGATTACCTGCCGAATGAGAGTAAGCAAGCACTTCGGGCTGCGCATCCCGGATCGCCTGAAAAAACTGCGGAGGTGTCTGAATATCTGGCTGGCCAATATTGAGATGATAGACATGGGTGCCGCGGGCTTTCGCCGCTTCGGCATAGGGAACCAGCTTCCGGATGGGAGAAGCTGGCATGTCAAGGGCGCGTTGAGAGGTGGTGGGCATGGGGTATTGATTGTTGGTCGGTGGTCATGGGACGGGGGCATTGGTCGGCGGTTAAAAGCTTACCTTCGACCTTGAACTTTTTGTGCTCACAAAAATGAACAACCTGGATGAATGGACCAATTCTGTCAGGAAGAAAGAAATGATCCGGTTGGATATTCTGCGAATCTGTGACAATTTTCAGGCATGAGTGAATCGGCACAAGGTAGTCTAGTCTGGGATCTGCTGAAGCGGCTGGGAATTTATATTCTCATTGGGTCATTGGTTCCTCTGATTTTTTGTGGCTGGACCTGCTTCGACACATGGATTGATGCCTTTCAGACCGTGGCATTCGGCACGATCGCCTGTATCGTCCTTTGGGAGGGAAACGGAAAAATTTCCAC
>CAZLKP010000199.1:0-8471 GCA_964560095.1 uncultured Bacteroidia bacterium | reverse complement strand
CATTCATGAAACTCCCAATAGGACAACTGGTCCCGGACCGGCGTTTTCCATGTTGCCATTTTTAGATATATCGCATGCTCTATCGTCAAGGTTCTCAGATGGAAAAGCGAAACATTCTCCCCCGATTGTTAGTCCTAACGACTAGAAAAACCCATGCATCTATGAAAAAACCTACTCCTCTGCGCCCAAAGCCTGGCCAGGAATCTGTCTGGAATTACCCCCGGCCACCGCGTGTGGAACCCACCAATAAAACGCTTACTGTGATTGCAGGTGGAGAAACTATTGCACAAACCAACCGTGGATTTAGGGTTCTGGAAACATCGCATCCGCCGGTTTATTATTTTCCACAGGAAGACGTGAACATGGCATACGTCCGGCTTCATGACCAGCCTGGATCTTTCTGTGAATGGAAAGGCAGAGCTTTTTACGGAGATGTAGTTGTGAAAGGGCAGGTCTTCCCACGGGCAGCCTGGGGCTATCATGTTTCAACCGGCACATTCTCTGTGATTTCTGATTATCTTGCATTTTATGCTTCCCGGGTGGATAAATGTCTGGTAAATGATGAAGTGGTTATTCCGCAGGCCGGAGACTTTTACGGTGGATGGATTACTGCCGACATTGTTGGTCCATTCAAAGGAGAAGAAGGCACCTGGGGATGGTAGTTCGATTTGCGTGAAACGAAATCATGTGATTGCTAAACGACACGTGTTGCTTTCCGTGTTTGTCAAGATACTTTTTCCATATGTCTATGCTTCCAGTTATTTCTGCCTCTACGGATCGGCTTTTGGCTTCCTTTCAGCAAGTCAGAAAGCAGTCAGAGCGCCTCATTGGCCCATTGGCACCCGAGGATACTGTGGTGCAACCGGTAGTGGAGGTGAGTCCTCCCAAGTGGCACCTGGCCCATACGACCTGGTTTTTCGAAGAATTTATCCTCGCCCCAGCCTGTTCGGGATATCAGCGCTTTCACCCGAAATTCGCCTACCTGTTCAACAGCTACTATGAAGGGGCCGGAGAGCGGATCCAGCGGGTGTATCGGGGAAACATGACCCGCCCTACCAAAGATGATATTCTCGAATACAGAGCCTACATCAATGAACACATGGAGGAATTCCTCCGCAAAGGAGAGGGGATCACCCCTGAAACTCTCTCCCTCCTCGAACTCGGCCTGAATCACGAACAGCAGCATCAGGAACTCCTGGTGTATGACATCAAATACATCCTTGGGCACAATCCTCTTTTCCCTGCCTATCGAAGCGATTTACCCCCTAAAAACCAGCATCCAGCCAATCTGTCGGAGAACTGGCTGGAGGTAGATGAAGGTATCTATGAGATCGGGTATGAAGGCGAAGGGTTTCACTGGGACAATGAACGTAGTTGTCACAGGATATATCTGGAATCCTACCGCATTCAGGATCGACTCATCACCCACGGGGAGTTTCGGGAATTTGTGGAAGCAGGCGGATATAAGGATTATCGCCCTTGGTTGGAAGAAGGTTGGCACTGGGTGAATACAAAAAAGATCGAAGCTCCATTTTACTGGTTTCAGCATGAAGGAAGTTGGTACCATGCGACTTTGGAGGGGCTCAAGCCCATTGACTGGGAGCTGCCTATGACCCACCTGAATTTCTATGAGGCAGATGCCTATGCCCGCTGGCGCGGAAAGCGTTTGCCCACCGAATTTGAATGGGAAACAGCTGCAGCCATCCATGCACCAATTATACCAGAAAAGGCAAACTTTGTCGAACAAGAAGCCTTTGGACCCACTCGCAGGCATGGTAGCGACCCCCAGTTTTTTGGGAATGTCTGGGAATGGACTTCCAGTGCCTATCTCCCCTATCCCCGATACAAGGCCCCAGAAGGTACAGTTGGCGAATACAATGGGAAGTTTATGGTGAACCAAAAAGTCCTGCGCGGCGGATCATGTGCAACCCCACGGAATCATATTCGACTGACTTACCGAAACTTCTTTCACCCCCATCTTCGGTGGCTGTTCAACGGTTTCCGCCTCGCCGAACACCGATAAAGACCGATTATGTCAAGCACCCAAACCTCCTACGATCAAACATTTGCCCGGGATGTGATTCATGGCCTGCGATCCACGCCGATGCGGCTGTCGTCCAAGTATTTTTACGACGACAAAGGGAGCGAACTGTTCCAGCAGATCATGCGGATGGATAGCTATTATCTCACCGATGCCGAATTTGAGATCTTCAACACATGCGGCCCTTCGCTGGTGCAGGCATGTTCTCCCGAAGGTGACGACTTCCGTCTAGTAGAATTCGGTGCCGGAGATGGCCTCAAAACCAAGGTGCTCATCCAGCACCTGATCAACGCGGGCATCGGATTTACCTACACCCCCATCGACATTTCACAGGGCGCCCTTGATGGCCTGGTCGAAGACTGTGGCGATTTATGGCCAGACCTAGAGCTGGAAGCGATGCAGGGCGATTACTTTACTGCATTAGACCGACTGATCGAACGCGGAGATACACAGCGAAAGGTGATCCTGTTTCTCGGCTCTAACATTGGCAATTTTCAGCGCCACGAAGCCATTACATTTCTTTCGGCCATCCGGGATCATATGAATCCCGGGGATCGGTTGTTAACTGGATTTGACCTCAAAAAAGACCCCAATATTATCATCCCTGCCTACGCAGATCCGGACGGAATTACCGCTGAATTCAACCTAAACCTGCTGGATCGCATCAATCGCGAACTTGGTGGCAACATTAACCGGAGCCTCTGGCGGCATTTTGCCAATTATGACCCGGTCACAGGCGAAACCAAATCCTATCTGATCCCCACCGAAGATCAGACCATCGTACTCTCAGAATTGGGCGAGTCCATCGACATTCTAGCCTGGAAGCCCATCTGGACGGAATTATCACAAAAATACGACGACGCCATGATCCGGGGGCTCGCACAGGAAACGGGATTTTATTATCTCGAAGCCATCCGCGACTCCAATAAATATCTTGTTGAGGCCATTTGGGAAATGGATGAATAATCGCCGGTGATAAGATTGAGGAGCAAGATGGCAGATGGAGAACAGGCGACATGACAAGGAGAACAGCATTTGCTGTCAACAACCAATCCCTGAATCATCCGTTTCCTTTGCGAAAGCAGTCCACAAGATGATCATCCACCAGCCCGGCTGCCTGCATAAAAGCATACACGGTGGTAGCCCCCACAAACTTGAAGCCTGCTTGTTTCAGAGACTTACTGAGGGCCTTTGATTCGGCTGTTTTGGCTGGAATGTCAGACAAATCAGTGAATGCATTCACCATCTGCTGGTGATTGACGTGCTTCCAGACAAAATCCGATAACGTCTCGCCGCTGTCGCGAAGATTGAGATATGCCTGGGCATTGGCGATGAATGCCCGGATTTTTCCTTCGTGACGGACGATTCCTGCATCCTGCTTTAATCTCTTGATGTCTTCTTCAGTCATGGCAGCCATTTTCTCCGGATCAAAGCCATGAAATAATGCACGATATCCCTCCCGCTTGCGGAGGATGGTGATCCAGCTCAGACCGGCCTGAGCACCTTCCAGACAGATCATTTCTAGCAATGTCTGATCGTCGTAGCAGGACATCCCCCACTCTTCATCGTGGTATTGAACGTAGAGCGGGTCAGTTCCGCACCAGGAGCAGCGAGTTGGTGTCATGGGGTTGGAGGTGTGTGGGACGGGGATAGAGGGATAGAAGAAGATCTCGGCTCTTGGTTCTATTGTCAAGCATTGTACAGCGGCAGATAAACTTCCTCAACTCTCAATCAATGACTACCTTAGCTCCCTCTGAATACCGGTACACGTTTTTCGACAAAGGCATGGACGCCTTCTTTATAGTCTTCTGTCGCAGCGGCTTCCAACTGGAGCTGGGTTTCGAGGGCAATTTGCTGCTCGAAGGTGTGGGAGTAGGATTGGTTGATGGCGCACTTGGTTAGGCCAAGACCTTTGGTGGCCATGGTGGCCAGGCGCTTGCTGATATGGTCGATTTCCTGCTGAAAATCTTCGTTGGGTACCACCCTGTAGATCATGCCAACGCGCTCAGCCTCCTTTGCACTAATTTTATCGCCGAGCATGGCGTAGGCCATGGCTTTGGCGCGACCTACAACTCGGGGTAGATTCCAGGTGCCACCGCTGTCTGGTATGAGTCCGATGGCGCTGAAGGCCTGGATAAAACTCGCTGTCTCCGATGCAATGACGATGTCACAGGCCAGGGCTAAATTGGCACCGGCGCCGGCTGCGACTCCATTGACAGCAGCAACGATAGGTTTTTCGATCTTTGTGATCCGGGTGATGAGGGGGGAATAATGCTCCTCCATCAGGACTTTGAAGCCAGGGTTGAGCTTGGCATCAGTGACCTCTTTGAGGTCTTGTCCAGCGCAAAAAGCCTTTCCTGCCCCGGTAATCACAATGGTCCGCACTTCCGGATCGGCCTCAGCCTCATCCAGGGCTTCTATCCAGGCGTGGGCGAGTCCAGCATTGATGCTGTTGTAGGCTTCGGGGCGGTTCAGGGTGATGGTTGCAACACGATGTTGTTTGGAAAATAGCAGTGAAGACATAAACGACCATATGATTAACCCTCCAACAAAGTCGTTGGATGGTATGCGCAGAAGAAAGGAAGGAAAGTAATAGAAAAATGGGAATTTCCAGAGGGTTTGGCTCTGCTCACACATATTTAGGGACGAGTTCGACTTGGAGCCATTCGCCCAGTTCCTTAGCTTTCGCTGGTGGCATTCTTTCCCGCTATGTTACATATGTTTTTTTCCCATTAATCACTCCTCCCAAAACCACTCTCCCTTGACATCACAACACATCATTTTTGATTGCGATGGGGTTATTGTCGATAGCGAAATTGTCGCTACAAGAATTGCCCTCGAAGTACTCTCTCCATACGGATATACCAGCAATGAGGAAAGCCATTGTCGGCGATTTTCCGGTATGCTGAGTTCCAAAATTCTCGATATCATCTTTGACGAGCTTGGGCAAGCTCAACCCTCGACCCTGACTGCAGAACTGGACGAAGCGTTTAGGCGGGAGTTTGAACAGGCACTGCAGCCCATTCAAGGGATGCCAGCCCTCATGAAGTCTCTGAACATGCCCATTTCCATCGTTTCGAATTCTGATGTTGCCGGGGTCGAATTGTCGTTGCGCATTTCAGGTTTAACAGATATATCTGGAGGCAGGATTTTTTCTTCCGAGCATGTTCCAAACCCCAAGCCTCACCCGGATGTGTACAACCTGGCGGTGGATACCATCCGACTACCCAAGGACCAACTGATTGTGGTCGAAGACAGTATTTCCGGGGTTTCCGCAGCCAAGGCAGCAGGACTGACCGTGATTGGTTTTCTAGGGGCATCCCATATCTTCGATGGGCATGATGAAAAATTACGAAAAATCGGTGTAGATTATCTGGCACAGGACGCCAGAGAACTCGAATCCATTTTTTCCCAACTGCTCTGACCGAATGACCACTCTCAAAGCAAACCAACGCCTGTTGTCTCTGGATGTACTGCGTGGCCTCACCATTGCCGGTATGATCCTCGTCAATGATCCCGGCGACTGGGGATTTGTCTATCCACCTCTTCGCCATACCTCCTGGCATGGTGTCACACCGACAGACTTTGTCTTTCCCTTTTTCCTGTTTATCGTCGGTGTATCGATTGTGCTGGCCTACACCAAACGCCTGGACCGTGGCGACAAACCCGCATCCATGCATGGTAAGATCTACAAACGAACAGCTATGATCTTTGGGCTGGGTTTATTTCTGGCGCTGTTTCCTGAGTTTGATTTTGCCGGCATCCGTATCCCCGGAGTTTTGCAGCGCATCGCTTTGGTCTTCCTGGCCTGCTCACTGATGTTTTTGCATAGCGATTGGCGACGACAAGCCTGGATTGGAGCCATTTTCCTGATTGGCTACTGGCTGGTCATGGCCCTGATTCCCGTACCGATTGATGAGGTGATTCGCGAAGCGCTGGCTACCGGCGAAGTGGCAAGGGCACACGGCACTGTCGCGGTGAGCGGACTAAAACAGATCGGAAATGACTTCGTCACCGCCAATTATCAGCCTGGGGTCAACCTTCAGGCCTGGCTCGACCGACTGGTGATTCCCGGCAGGTTGTATGAGCGAACATGGGATCCCGAAGGCTTTTTATCCACCATTCCATCCATCGGTACAGGCATTCTGGGCATGATGGCTGGCCATGTCTTCATCAAAGAAGAGAATCGTACGAGGCAGGCTTTCCTCCTGCTACTGGGAGGATTCGTCGCCATGACCATCGGGAATGTTTGGGATTGGTTTTTCCCCTTCAACAAAAACCTCTGGAGTAGCTCCTTCGTGATGTACACCTCTGGACTGGCCAGCATGACCCTCGGCGCACTAATTTGGGTGCTGGACATCCGAGGGTGGAGCAGCTGGATCTATGTGCCCAAAGTATTCGGAGCAAATGCCATCACCGCCTATGTGATCCACGGTATGATCGGTTCTCTGTTCACCATTCCTTTTGGTGAAGGCGGCCCCACCATCAAAGGGGCCTTCATGGATGGCCTCGAAGCCATTGGCCTCGACCGAACATTTGTATCTTTCCTCTGGGCACTCCTCTACACAGCCATTGTCTTCCTACCCGTGTGGTGGATGTATCGAAGGAAAATATTTGTGAAGTTGTAAGGAGTTGGTCGTTGGTTAAACATATTTGGACTTTCGACCCTTGGCCGCCTATCTCAACAACGTCACCGTGCCGGATCCTTCCACTTCGTTGCCTTCGGCATCAATGCCGGAGACGTGATAAATATACACACCTTCGAGGGCGGTTCGACCGCGGTCATCCAGGCCTGTCCAGCTGCGCTCAGGATCGTTGCTTCGGAAGATCGCTTCACCCAGACGATTGAAGATTTTTACCTCATAAGCCGTCACAAACTGCTGCACCACCCGCCATTAGTCGTTGATGCCATCGCCGTTAGGGGTAAACGCTGAGGGAGCGAGAAGACGGGTCGGATCTTTCACCTCCACCACCCTGGCGAACTCGTACAGACAACCAAACACGTCTGTGACACGCAGCACAACTTCATATTTCCCCGAATGCTGGTAATCATGAATGGGCTCGGGACCAGAGAGCCGGGTTTCATCTCCCATGTCCCAGGAAAACATAACTCCTTCTACTGTTCCACTCAGCCAGGGGCGAAGCTCTGCATATGGCAATTCTATGATCGAATCCATCGCGATATTCCCCTCCCCTACCGGCCAGGACGTGGCCACTGTCGGAACGCGCTCACTTAGGCAGCCCTGAACCGTGAGTTGCTCTACAAAATAGGTTTGTGGTGCTAGCACCGGAACGGTCGGGTAGGCGGGCCCAACCCAGAAGGGGGTGGCTTCATTCATGCTGCTATACCACCGGGTTTCCCCCAGGCTATCCGGCGTTGCCAGCATAAAGGCAATATCACCGATGCAAACAGTATCCGGCTCCAAAAGCGGCGGCTCGGGTGCCCAGATCATTTGCTCTTGAAGCAGGCTATCCACACAACCTTTGTTAGACTCCACCGTGAGGACCACCGGCATCGGGCCACCTTCTGCATACACATGCATAATGGTGGGCTCATCCCTGTACGTGGTGCTGTCACCCATGTTCCAGGTCCAGGTGGCGATTTGATCGTTATCGATATTGTCGATGGTTGATGCACATGTCAGGGTGGCCGGCTCCCCCAGACAAACATTTTCCTCGGTAACAAAATCCACTTCGGGCCTGGGCCAAACCGTGACGCTCATAGAAGCGGTGTCTTCACAACCAAAGTTATTGGTCGTGCGGATCATGGTTGGAACTTTCCCCGGCTCTGAGAAGACATGGTCAAACACAGTGTCCGATCGGATGGTTCCGTCTCCCAGGCGCCAGGTAAAGGATTGCATCATCGCATCTGGATATTGGCTCAGGCTGATGAAGGTGATGCTGTCGTCTTCGCATACCGGTGGAATCACGAGCGGACGGGCAACCGGTGCCGGATGCACCACAACTGTCTTACTGACAGTATCTTCACAGCCATTGACATCCCGGATGATCAATTCAACCTCCATGTCACCGTATGCCTGGTAGCTGTGCTGAGGCGCTGGGACAATAGCGGTCTGTCCATCTCCAAAAGCCCATTGGTAAGCAGCCACAGCCGAGGGACCGGAATAAGCAAAATCAAACAAATTACCCCCTAAGCACTGCGGATCGGGTTGGTTCATCTCTGCAATAGGCGGCAATGGCATGTAGATTTCCTCGCTGCTGTTTCGGGAGCCATTTCCACAAAAATCGTTGACAGAGCCCACGAGGGAGATCTGGTACATTCCGGCCTGCTGGATGGATGGGTCCACGATCAGGCGATAAGTATTGTCGAAGCTTCCACCCTCATCGCAGTTTTCACTCATGACCTCAGAAATTGTGTAAGGCCCGTCAGGGCCAGTGAAGGCAAAATCTCCAGGATCGACGGTCCCGC
>CAZLKP010000198.1:4251-8573 GCA_964560095.1 uncultured Bacteroidia bacterium | reverse complement strand
GGTGATAGTTGGTGATGAAGGTATTCTTCATGATGGTGTAGAGCCATGCTTTCAAATTGGTGCCGTCCGTGAATTTTTCACGGTTGGCGATGGCTTTGAGAAGCGTTTCCTGGATCAGGTCGTTGGCTTCTTCATTGTCTCTGGTTAGTTTATAAGCAATGGGCTTCAGGGACTGGTGCATAGAAACTACCGCGGCGTTAAACTCTACTGTGGTCATAAGTTTCTGTATTTTCTGAAAGTTGGTGAGGTAAACAATAAGGCTATTACGAGGTTGCTGAGCCTTTGTTTAACCTTTTCTATGGTAAACTAAACAAAAAAATGCGTCGTGCCAAATTTTCTCAGAAAATCGATGTTGCAACCCCCAATCACTTTATTGGCTTATATTCAGAAACTTAGCCTGAAATTAACGCTAATTTTCTATGTATTACCTTTGATTTTGTGTTTCATATCCGTTCAACAAAGATAGAGTAATATATTAACAATATATATCAATAATCATATACGACACCCTTATTGTTTTTCGCCTTTTTGCCTCAAATACGTATCATTTCCCGTGTTTCACCCATCTTTCAGCATGAATAGTCGCAGTCCACAGCCTAGTTTGATCAATTTTCGTGACACTGTCTGGCGTCTTTGCCCGGACCCGGTGTCAAAAATCCTGGTAGCAGAAACACGCAACCGGGGCAGCCAGTCTACAGCTGGCTTTAGCATTCCCTTGCGATCCCCACAATCTCTTCCGATGAGCCTGCCGCAGTCCTGGTGGATTTCTCTGACCGCCGCCCACGACCACCGGGCTCTCTGGCAGAGGTACGAAGATGAAGGGCTCCCTGTCCCCCTGGGTATGTATGCGGTAGAACTCGGGGATGGCGGCCTTGCATGGCAACATCCAACCCTGAAATTTACCGGGCTGGCACCCGAGGTTGCCCTGGGCATAGACCCACAGACCCCTCAGCTCACACATTTGATTGATTGGCGCAACGGCAACATCAGAGAAACGCTCGAAACGAGTCAACTCCCTCAGGATCTCATCCGGCAATTTGACGCATCCAGATTCGCCACCATCCATTTTCCCAACCATCTCCTGCCCGACAAAGTCCCTCAACAAAAGAAGGGGCCTGTTTCTGAATTACAAACCCCTCGATTTAAGATTAGGCATCATTATCAAAGGGCAGGGAACTCGGGATGGACAGCGACCCTAAGCATCACCGATCCGGATGATCATCTGCTGGCATACTATGCGGCAGGAACCTACCCAGATGGTTTCGGGATGGATCCGTTTTTGCTGATCCACGATTGGCTGGTGTGGCTGGTTCCCCCTTCTCAGGTAGCCATTCTGGACCTAACCCTGCTGACGCCGTCGTAGTTGACCGTCTTTGTGTCGATAATAGACCGGGGGTAGCGGTTGCGGAGCGACCTCCTCCACAGACTGAACAGGAGCCGGTTCGAAGGCACCGGGTTCAGGAGCTGGTGGTCGTTGTCCAACTGACAGGAGCATTTTCAGTTGTAAAGCATGGAGTTGATCCGGTCCGGCAGCAGGGCCCAGCTTTCCTATATTGTCGAGATAATCGCTGCCTGTGTAGCGAAAGGTATATTCTGCCCCCAGGGCTAAGGAGCGATTGAGCTTCCATTCGAGCCCGGCGGAGAGTGGCACCGAAGCAATGAGCGTCAGGTATTCCTCCTCCGGGAGGCGTGAGAATAGGTTTTCGCCGAGAAAGTTGCCCTCTGCATCGCGAGGCTGGAAGGAAAACAGACCTGCTCCGGCACTCAGGTAGGGAGTCCAGATGTGATCGGGAAACAATCTATACTGCAGGCGGATATCCGTGTAGGTAAACGACGTTCTCACAAACGCATTGGGCTGAATATCATCCGGAGCCACAGACAGCGGCTCATCGGCCTGCTCGGTGAATCCCCCAAACCCCAGATTGAGCTGAACCCCCAGCTTTTTTCCCCTATTGGCATCCACAGAAAGATTGGCACCGGGTTCAGCTCTCCACAAAGACCCGGATTCTGCAGTCAGGTCTCCGCGATAGGCATTCCCCGTGTAGCCCAACCCAAATCGCAGCGGCGGGGCTTCCTGTGCCTGCATGGCACCAGCCCCCAGCAAGAGCATAACATACAAGGAGAGGGAAGGAATGTGGCAGAATCGGTTCATCGGTTTTCTACGTGGGGAATTCTCACATACGTACCTCGCTTCAATCTTGTTTGCTGCGGCAAAAAGTTCAACTCACGGAGCAAATCAGGCGGCACCCGAAAGCGCAGGGCCAACTCATCAAGGGTTTCTCCAGATTTGGTTTCATAGTACAAAAATATTTCTGCCTCAACAGATTCAAGCGCCTGCTTTCTATCATAATCGGACTCGTCGTATTCAGAGGTCGTCAGTTCCTGCGTCGCCGGGCTGTCAGCATCCGCTGTCTCATCAGCCACCTGAACCGAATCTACAGCCAGAGTATCAGTGGCAACCTGAAACATGCCTTCTTTCTCCCCTTCAAAAAGATCAAACTGTAGCCCTATGTTGATAGCGTGGAGCGCATCAAAGCCGCTTCGCCCTCCTTCTTCCCCGATGTTGTCCAGAAAATCAGAAGGAGTAAACCGCCAGGTGTAGCAAAGGTCAAACCCAATCGAACGGTTGATCTGCCATCTAAGACCAGCCGATACCGGCAGTTGAGGGATAATGGTGTTGTAGGTTCCTTCGCCGAGGGGAATCCCGTCGCGATCTCTGGGCGAAAAGGACAACAGACCGGCTCCCAGACTAGCATACGGCTGTACGACACCTTGGGGAGCCCGGGCGTGAAGACGAAAATCCCCATGCAGAAACGGTGTTTGCACAAACCGTGTCCCCGGTTGGTTGTCGGGTTGGTCCCATTGCTCGGTAAACTGGCCGAAGCCTGCATGGAAGCTCATGCCCAGCCATTGATCCCGAACCCGCTCCAGGCTCAGCTCTCCGCCAGCATTGACTCGCCAGATCCCGAATCCGGGCTCGCTGAGATCTCCCAGATAGGTGATGCCGTTGAGGCTCAGCCCAACCCGTAACCGAGAATCTTCCGTTTGCGCAGGCAACCGGAAGCAAAGGACAAGGGCTATTCCGATAAGAAGCGTTCTTCTTTGCATAAATCCTCTATCACTACATCACCACAATGCCCAGAATAGGCAAAGAATCTGCCAGTTGTCTGATTTCCGGCTGAGATTCATAAATATCTTCGGGGAGTTGTACCAAAAAGTGGTAGCCACCCAGCGCATATGAATATAAATCCAGCCGATCGTAGGCCGGAATGGGGGTCAGCACCCAATCATTGGCCAGACCTTTGAGGCCTGCCACAGAATCTCCTACACGTATCCCCCTAGGGGTTCTGAACTTTGATGATTCTACCCGGATGCGATTAATGGTACTGTCCCCAAAAAAACTCTCCTCTACCACTACCGGCCCCTGACCGGTCTCCCAGATCACGCCCCGCCAGTAATAGCCTTCTTCCACAAACAGGGTGTCTTGTCTCTCAAATGTTTTCCAGCTGTGATGAGCCACAGTGGAAAAAGACTCTCCTACCCTTACATCCCGAAATCCATCTGATTCCAGAAGAAATCGATGACATCCCAATGGAATGGCCAGGATCAGGACGATCACATGGGCCCAGATTCTCCTCTGTATCGGCTGACTGATCTGCATAACAAATGTAAATTACTGCAGTTTGCATGGAATTCATGGGTGAAATCAGGAAAAACCTTCCAATACCCAACCCATGGGTGATGCATTGGAGATCCTTTTTGGCGGTGAAAGGCCTTCCGGTTAATTTCGTGATATGAACAGAGTCTTCAGGTATCTGATAGCGGGGCTGGCCTTGGTACTGCTTGGGCTGATCATCGGGTTTCAGCTTCGTGGAACCAGCAGAGGGTATGCCTCGGGAAAAACCCGCGACGGGCTGGACAAGATGGAGGATATCATTGCTTTTATCGAAGCCAACTACGTGGAAGATCCCAGGGAAGAGCAACTGATTGAGAATGCCATTCAGGGCATGATGGATGGGTTGGACCCTCATTCATTTTACATTCCTGCATCAGAAGCCCAGGCTATGGAGGAGCAACTGGAAGGAGGGTTTGACGGGATTGGGATTCAATTTAACATCTTGGACGATACCATCTATGTGGAAAAACCTCTGCCGGGAAGCCCCAGTATTCAGCAGGGAATCCAGGCAGGCGACCGAATCATCGAAGTAGATGGCGAAGGAGTTGCCGGGATCGGGATCACGCGGGAAGCCGTGGTGGACAGGATCAAAGGGCCCAGCGGCAGCGAAGTACAGCTCCTCATTGTCAGAAAAAGTGAACCGAAC
>CAZLKP010000198.1:954-4241 GCA_964560095.1 uncultured Bacteroidia bacterium | reverse complement strand
TAACTGGAGCTCGAACTTTTGCTGCCCGAAACTTTTACCCTCGTGCGAGACAGAATTCCGATGAGTAGTGTTGAGTTTGCATCCATGCTGCAGCACCAGGTCGGTTATATCAAGATCAGCCGGTTTACCGAAAACACCTACGCCGAATTCAGGGAAGCCTTGCTCAACCTCAAAGATCAAGGCATGAAGCAAATGATCCTGGATCTGCGCGGAAATCCCGGAGGTTACATGTCCGAGGCCAATAAGATGGCCGACGAGTTTTTGCCTTCCGGCGATCTGATTGTTTCCACAATGGGACGTAATGCGGCTTCCAAACAGGAGTATTATGCGACTTCTGCCGTTGGTGCCTTCGAACGGGGGGCCCTCATTGTCCTGATCGACCAAAACTCCGCATCTGCCAGCGAAATTGTCGCTGGCGCCGTGCAGGACCACGACCGTGGACTAATTGTGGGTGTGCGATCCTTCGGAAAAGGACTCGTGCAGTTTCCCAAGTCCTTCAGTGACAAATCAGCCATTCGACTGGTGATTTCCAAATACTACACCCCTTCGGGACGATGCATCCAAAAACCCTATGATCTCGAAGATGATACCTATCATGCCGACCTGATGCACCGGTTTGAGTCTGGTGAACTCTTTGATGAAAGCAAGGTAGAATTTCCCGATTCACTCAAGTATGAAACAGCATCAGGAAGACCCGTGTATGGCGGAGGAGGGATTTACCCGGATGCCTTTGCCCCTATCGACACTTCCTACAATAGCAAGTATCTCGCAAAACTTCAGTATAGCGATTTGTTCCGGCTCTTTTCATTCACCTATGTGGACAATCACCCCGAATTACTCAGCCTGTATCCCAGTCCGGACGCGTTCGTCGATCAATTTCAGGTGTCCCAACGCCTGATTAACCAGTTTGTGTCCTTTGCCTCGAAACGAGGCGTGCCGTACCATGCGCAGGACTTCCAGACCTCCCGCACCTTGATCCTCAACCGAATTGGTGCCTTCATTGGGCGCCACCTCTTCGGCAATGATGAAGCATTTTATCCCATTGCCTTCCGCCTCGATAACCAACTCAATGAGGCTTTTCACCTGCTACCGGTAGCGGCAGAACTGGAGGGGTCCGGCCGGGTGAATCTCGCACTTCGGCAGTAACCCTACCAGGGTTCCAGGCCCAGGAGCTTTTTGCCAAGATCATTCAGTTCGGCGACCGGATATCTCATCTGCTCCCAGTTTCTCGGGTCTCCCGGAAAGGCATATCCTTCCGGTGCAATGCGCTTTTTCCAGGAGTTGATGCGCCATTCGCGCATTGACTCGTTGTCTTCTTCGGCTGGCATCATGGAAATATACTGAGCAATCCGAACCTTATCCTCCGAGCGGTTAGGGCGAATGCCGTGCGGTTCTGTGCTGTTGAAAATCAGCAGGTCTCCAGCTTCCAATGGTACTTTGACGAGCTTGTCTTCGAGCCCGGCGATATCCGGCTGAAAATGATTCCGGTCCTCCGGCTGCGTGAGCTTCCAGCTGTGATAATTCCGATACAACCAGGGAATACACTGAAATCCGCCCATGTTTTTATCGGTCTGATCTGCCAGTGCCAGCACACCCTGCACGTTTTGTGGGTTGGTTTCGGGGTCATAGTCCCAGTGAATGAAGCCCTTGTACGCATGCCCGGGTTTCATCGGGAAGTTCAGGTTGGCCCGGTCAATGGTGACCCACAGCTTTTCTGTCCCCCAGATATCGACAAAGGCATCATAGACCCGCTGGGCCTGGCGGTTGTTCCAGAGGTGCTGGTTGTTATATACCTCTACCATGCCGGTCCCGATCAGTTCCTTCATCTGCATCTCGGCACGGGGAGCGGTGTACCAGGTGTCCGGGTTGTTGGGGTCTTTCTCTTCGAATTCCCAGAGAAAGTCTGCAGTGGCCTGAGCCTGCTCTTTCGACACCGCCTGCTTAATGACGATGTAGCCATTTTCTTTCCAAAATGCCCAGTCTTCCATGCTCAGCACCCGAAGGCCATCGGGCGTAGCTTCCTGTCGTAGTTCCAGTTTGCTGCTGGTGGCGGTAGAAGGATTGCCGGGGATATCCTGATGAGCCTGATTGGGCATCATGGTTTTTGCGGAGGATGACTTTTTCATGATTTCTGGGATTGGTAAAACCAGCAAATGAAAATACAAAATCTGACAGTTCTGCGCATCCTGCCCTTATCAGGCCTTCCATGATGCTATGATCCGCTTGAGGCGGTTGATCCAGCCTGCGGAGGGGCACTCCCCGACCGGTCCGGAGAACGGCTCTCCCATCCTGAGGACGCCCCGGGTAAACCTACGGGAACTGCGGCCCCATTTTAGCAGAAAGGTTCGCTTCCCATTGTTATGTCGGATTCTCCCCGTAGAGGCAGAGCCAAAATGATACACCAGACTCCTACCCACTCCCTTGAAATAACGCACCCCAGCCTGATGAAGCTTCATCGAAAAATCAGGGTCGGAGTACATCCCAGGGCTAAACTCCGGACTTAGCCCCCCGACCAGATCCCACAGGCGTACACTCACAACACTGGGCGGCCAGGTAGCTCCCATCCAGTCTACCCGCGTTAAATCCTGAAGCTGTCTCAGCAATTCCGCTTCCCGAAATGCCTCCGGATTACGCCCAAAATCCTTCACAACCACACAGGCATTTCCTGTATCCATTGGCTCGATCATGGTCGCCGATAGAAAAAACGCATCGTGTCCAATTTGATCGATTTCCGCTTTCAGCGCCGTATCCCAGCCAGGCAACACAATCATATCATCATTGAGGTAGATCAGATGATCGGCCTGCACGAGGGGCCGGGCAGCATTGAGTCCATAGCAAATTCCGATATTGCCCGATGCATGGACATAATCATAGGTCGTGTTGTCCTGAACCCAGGCCAGGGTCCCATCGCTGCCATCATTGATGATGACGATGAGCTGAAGTTTCAGCGAGGAATGTCGCTCAAGGGCAGCGAGGCAGACCTTGAGATAGCCAAGATTGTTCCAGGAAGGAATGAGGACAGAAGCATCCGGCGGCGGGCCCGAAAAACGGGCCGACATTTCGATATGCGTAGAAGATGGCAGAACCACACCTGTAAGCTAATGACAAAAACACAAGCCTGCCTGATCACAGCTCGGCATCAAAGGGAAATGGCAGGAGTGACTGACTGACGCCTTCCACCCGGAGGATGGACCCGGTTTCTCCCTGCATGAGAATTACAAAATGTGCTTCTGCCATTTCTTCATATTCCAGCATCACCTGCCGGCAGGCGCCGCAGGGCATGGCGG
>CAZLKP010000198.1:0-944 GCA_964560095.1 uncultured Bacteroidia bacterium | reverse complement strand
TCGTCAAAGCATGCGTTTCGCTCCTTGCCCGGACAGCAATTTTTCTGATTTCGGCCCCTTTCCCTATGGCTCCAATGTGGAAAAGCGCTACCCGCTCAGCACAGAGTCCTGATGGATAAGCGCGGTTCTCCTGGTTATTTCCCAGGATGATGCTTCCGTCCACGAGGGCGACAGCACACCCTACCCGAAACTTTGAAAAAGGTGCGTATGATCGATGGGTTGCCTCCATCGCCTGCGTCAGGAGTTCCTGTTCATCTGGTTCCAGTTCAGACAAATCTGAAAACAATTGATAAGGAATATGTATGGCACCTTTTTTCATGAGGAAGGATTCGTGAGGTAGAAGAAGCCCTGTCCATGGACAATTGTTTTGCAGCCCCTTTCACCTTCGGATTCTTGTGTGCCTACGGGCTGCCACCCCTTCGTGGCTTTGGATTCACCGGTTTTTTTCCTCCCCTACCTTCTTGACCTATAAAATATATTGGCTCAGGTCTTTTTTCTTCACCATTTCGCTCAGTTTATCTGAGACCATCTGGGCGGTGATGGTGAATTCAGTGTTGGGATTGACATCAGGGACCTCGAAGAGGATTTCGTTGAGCAGATTGCTCATGATGGTATGGAGCCGCCGGGCCCCAATGTTTTCGACCTCCTGGTTGACCTCAGATGCCAATTCAGCAATCATGTCGATGGCCCCGGGCTCGAAATTCAGGGATACCCCTTCACTCTGTAACAGTGCCTGATATTGCTTAGACAGGGCATTTCTGGGCTGTGTGAGGATTTTGACAAAATCCTCTTTGGTCAGGGAGCTGAGCTCCACGCGGATAGGAAATCTTCCCTGTAGCTCAGGAATGAGATCTGAGGGCCGGGTCACGTGAAATGCCCCTGCAGCAATGAAGAGCACATGGTCAGTTTTGATGGCTCCGTGCTTGGTATTCACTACTGAACCC
>CAZLKP010000197.1:0-8589 GCA_964560095.1 uncultured Bacteroidia bacterium | reverse complement strand
ATACTTATAAGCGCTTGCTGGATTATCGATGATCAAAGTCTTTGAGCAGGCGGGAAATCTTCGGTGAAATTCACATTCATTTATGGCTATTTTTACACGAATTTCCCGACATCTGTAGCTTATCGCCATGCGAATTGCCCTGATCACCGCCCTAGCTGTCCTCCTGTCGTCTTGCGGCTCATCTCCCAAGTCTGCGCCTTCCCTCAATCGGCTCGCTGATTCCGATAGCCCCTACCTGCGCCAGCATGCCACCAATCCCGTCGATTGGTATGAATGGGGGAAAGCTGCCTTTGACAAAGCAAAAGATGAAGATAAACTCGTCATTATCTCGGTAGGCTACTCTGCCTGCCACTGGTGCCACGTGATGGAAAAGGAAACCTTTTCCGATACCACTGTGGCAGGTATGATGAACGAACATTTCGTCTCGATCAAGGTGGATCGTGAACAGCGACCCGACGTAGATAAAACCTACCTCAACGCTGCCATGCTCACAACGGGCCGCACCGGCTGGCCACTGAATGCCGTAGCTACTGCAGATGGCTATCCCATCATGGCAGCATCCTATTTCAGCCGCGAAAACTGGCTTGAACTACTGAATCGCGTTTTGCAATTGCGGGAGGAAAATCCCGATCAGCTCCAGGCCATGGCTATGCGGGTGACGGATGGCGTGGCTCAACTCGGTCGCTCCCCCTTTATTCCTCAGGCACCGGAACCCGATATGGCCGTGTCCCAGGATGCAGCCAAATCCATTCTGCGGCAACTCGATCCGGTTTTTGGTGGGCTGGCTGGCCGACAGAAATTTCCCATGCCAGATATCTTCCGATTCCTGATGGCCTACGGCCAACTCACCGATCATGATGAAGCCCTCACAGCCGTGACCACAACCCTTGATGCCATGCGAAAAGGGGGCATTTACGATCATGTAGGTGGTGGATTTGCCCGATATTCGACCGACTCGATCTGGCATGTGCCACATTTCGAAAAAATGCTCTACGACAATGCCCAGCTCCTGGCCCTCTACTCCGAAGCCTATCGCCTCACCGATGACGAAAGTTATCGCACGGTTGTAGCTGAGACCGTGGGGTGGCTGCAACGCGACATGACAGACTCCCTGGGTGGGCTATATACCTCGCTGGATGCCGACTCCGAAGGAGAGGAAGGGGCTTATTATCTCTGGACAGAAAAAGAATTTCTCAAAACTCTGGGCATGAAGGCCCGCCCTTTTAAGGATTATTTCCATGTCGTACCCCAGGGAAACTGGGACTACTACGAGGACCAGAACGTGCTATTCGTGAAGGAGGAGCCAGCCGTGATTGCCCAGCGACATGGATATACAGAAGCAGAGTTTGAGTTTATGATTCCGGTGGCGAAACAGCTGCTTCGCGGAAAGCGATCAAAGCGGGAAATGCCCCACAGAGACGAAAAAATTCTCACTGCCTGGAATGCCCTGATGATCTCCGGTTATGCAGAAGCGTATCGTAGCTTCGGAGATGACTCCTTGCTGACGGCAGCTCTGGATATCGCTGGTTTTCTGATGAGCAATATGAAGCGGGAAGACGGCGGGCTGTACCGAAGCTGGTTTGAGGGTGAAGCAAGGATCCACGCATTCGCTGATGATTATGCCTACCTGATCGAAGCTCTGGTGGATCTCTATCAGGTGACGTTTGATGAACGCTGGCTGAATGAAGCCCAGCAACTGATGGCTTATGTTCAAAGTCATTTTGCGGATGCAGAGAGTCCGTATTTTTTCTATTCCGAAGCCCCGCTGTTGGGATCCAGAACTAAAGAAATCGACGACCATGTGACACCCGGCACCAATGCCTCCCTGGCACGTGGCCTGTTTCTGCTGGGCACATATTATTTTCAGGAATCCTATCTGGATCAGGCCCTGGAGATGTTAACAAACCTACAGCCGCAAATCAGATCACAAGGAGCTTCCTACGCCCACTGGGCCAGACTGAGCCTGTGGCTGGCGCAACCCCCATACGAGGTAGCCATTATCGGCAGCGACTGGAAGGAGGCAGCCACTGGCTGGTGGCAGCGCTACGATTCAAATGTATTGCTGCTCGGTGGGGCCGAAGAAGGCAACTTGCCTCTGCTTGAAAGAAAACGGGTGGAAGGCAAGACCGTGATTTATGTTTGTCAGGACAGGATTTGTCAGCTCCCAGTGGAAGAGAATGCGGCCGCCTTTGAGATGGTGGAGTGAGGAAGACAAAGAAATCGGACCGCCAACATGTCAGAAAGATCGGGGTAGAACAGCACGAATCCGAACAAAACATCCCGGCTTCTGTATAATCGTGCTGGAGCCTGTTGCCTTGCATCCTTCTTGCCATTGGAATCTGTGTAGCACCTGAACCCCCTGGTTTTCACGCAATAGGCCTAGGTATCGTGGGCAAAGGAAAAGAGAACAAATCCAAATCAGACAAAACCGCCGCCGGCAAGACCCTCAAGGAAAAACGTACAGACAAAAAGTCTAAGCGTGAACAAAAAATAAACTCGATAGTGCAGCAGGCTTGAGGTAGCAGACAATCATTTCCTGAAATAGGTAAGGCACATCAAGGGGAACCCAAAGAATTCTCTCAGACAAATTGTTCCAACCGCAGGGTCCAGTTGTACTGATCAAACCTGATAGCAGGATTCGATCCTTCAGGGGTGATATGGAAAGATTTCAGGATCTTCCGTATTCCAGAAATCCCGCCAAAATCACCCCGAAAGTAATTCATCAAAGAGGTTACTGTCACCCGATTATCAGCAGCATCGTATGTGGATGTATCGCGGAGGAAATGGCCGGCTCTCTGGGTGAGCTGTTCTTCAAGGGTCTCCAACCGGTATATCTCAATCGGCGGGCAAGAATCAGCACCACAGTTTAGCGCGAAGTGCAAGCGCCAATCCACCTGTTGTACCCGCATCATTTTTTCAAATTCGCTCACCAGAGGCTTATTCACGTAGCCCAGGCTCAGCTTGATTTTGGAGCGCCTCAAAATGCCGTGCTCTATGTCGTCAAAGCTCAACGCCTGCCCCGCGATGGTGAAGCGTGGGTGGGTAAAAAAAGCTTTTCGCTCGTCGTACAACGATGGATTTTCACGCAGCAACAGCAAAATCAAGCTGTTGTAGACGTTGATCCAAAAGACCATCCGCTCAGGATCGGTTGGCAATGTTGCTGCCAATGCGTCCGGAATGATGGATTTCAGGGTAAGCAATTCCGAATCAACGGGATGCCTTTTTTTCACCTGATAAAGCAGGTCGATGGAAAGCTGGGTGGACATATCTCCTCTTGTTGTGGTTCTGTAAACAAAGGAAGGACGAATAACCCAGGGTATTCGTCCTTCGCCAGACAATTTGGATAGCAGACTAGCGCGAGTAGTTCGGAGCCTCCTTTGTGATCGTCACATCGTGAGGATGACTTTCGCGCAGACCTGCATTCGTGATTTTGATGAATTGGCTGGTCTGCAGGGTCTCTATGTCCTCGGCACCGGCATAGCCCATACCGGCTCTCAAGCCTCCTTCGAGCTGATAGAGAGTTTCGGCGACCTTACCTTTGTAAGGTACCCGACCTACAATGCCTTCCGGCACCAGCTTTTTGATATCGTCTTCCACGTCCTGAAAGTAGCGATCTTTGCTGCCTTCCTTCATGGCTTCAATCGAGCCCATGCCCCGGTAGGTTTTGAAGCGGCGGCCTTCGTAGAGAACGGTCTCACCGGGTGATTCCTCGGTTCCGGCCAGCAAGCTCCCCAGCATGACTGAGCTACCGCCTGCCACGAGAGCTTTGACTATGTCCCCGGAATATTTGATCCCGCCGTCAGCGATGACGGGAACCCCGGCCACCCTCCCGGCCGCCACGCCTTCCATCACAGCTGAAAGCTGAGGCACGCCTACACCGGCAATAACACGGGTCGTGCAGATGGATCCCGGGCCGACACCGACTTTTACCCCATCGACCCCAGCATCAATCAGAGCCTGGGCTCCGGAGCGTGTGGCGACGTTGCCACCAATCACCTCCAGATCCGGGAAGGTTCCCTTCACCTGCTTGATCACACGAAGAACTCCAGCAGAATGGCCATGGGCAGTGTCTACGGTGATTACATCTACCCCGGCACGCTGCAGGGCTTCGATCCGTTCAAAGGTATTAGCCGTGACTCCCACAGCTGCCCCCACTCGCAGCCGCCCCAGATGGTCTTTACAGGCATTGGGGAAGTTTTGTCGCTTGATGATGTCACGATAGGTAATCAGACCCACAAGCCGACCCTGCCTATCGATCACCGGTAGCTTTTCTACCTTATTTTCGCGAATCATTTCTTCGGCTTCATCCAGCGAGGTCCCTTCCGGGGCTGTGATGAGGCGGTCCTTGGTCATGTAATCCCGGATTAGGCGGTCATTAGCCGGGTTAAATCGCAGATCGCGATTGGTGATGATCCCGACGAGCTTTTGATGCTGATTGATGATGGGAATCCCACCAATGCGGTTTTCCTGCATGATACGATAGGCCTCCGCCAGGGTATCTTCTGGCGAGAGGGTAATCGGATCGACAATCATGCCGGATTCGGAGCGCTTGACCTTACGCACCTGCTCAGCCTGTGCGTCGATCGACATGTTTTTATGGATGATGCCTATTCCACCAGCTGCAGCCATAGCAATCGCCATGCGATGCTCCGTCACCGTGTCCATAGCGGCACTGACGATGGGCATATTTAGGCGAATGTTGCGGGTGAGCTGGCTGGAGGTATCGACTTCACGCGGAAGGATCTCGGAATAAGCAGGTGCGAGAAGGACGTCGTCGTAAGTCAGTCCATCAAAGAGAAATTTGTCAGCCTCAGACATAGTGCAAACTCCGGTATTAGTGGATATTTGCCAGTCAAAGTTACGGAGAATATTTTGTTTTACAGGAAAAAATGTGAAGACTAGAGATGTC
The DNA here is from genome assembly GCA_964560095.1 of uncultured Bacteroidia bacterium. GTDB lineage: Bacteria > Bacteroidota > Bacteroidia > J057 > J057 > JANQTF01. The sequence continues at coordinate 3,680 of CAZLKP010000197.1, read as the reverse complement.
GGAATCGACTTCTCCGAACTCTGATCAGGAAGAGGCTGAGTCCGTTTTCCTCCACTTATATTCGGTTATCCACTTGTTTTCCACACAGATATCCACATTAAATTCCTGTATCTGGAGTTCAAGTCATCATCGTCATTATGAGCCTGGAGAAGCCAATCGCCAGGAGGGGTAACTCCTGGTCGAAAGAACGCAGCAACCTCAGGAACGGATGCCTCAACCAACAGCTCCTGATGAGGAGCTAAGACACAGATGTTGCCTGTCCAGTGCCAGTGGGTGACAATACTTCTCAAGGATTGTCCACCGCGAATTCAAGTAGACATCGCCGGCAAAAACATCCTGTTGATCAAGGTATACGGGTTTGGCTACCGGAAATTCTATCCGACCGTTTGTCATGCCACTTGTCAGGTTGTGAAGAATGAGGATATGAAATCACATCTTTGATCATTCATCATCCAAACATAAACGAAGTAAATGCGAGGTACAAATTGGTTGAAATCACAAAAACGGACTCAACAACCTCGCCAGCGAATACAACATCCGTTTCCAGCGGGGGCGATTCTGGAAAGATTTCAGCTCTAGCTCCAAAGAATCGCGGGTATCCTGAATGAAAGCCTCTTTCAACTGCAGGGCAATGTCCTGATTGTAGAGAAACGCGTTCACCTCAAAATTCTGGTCAAAACTTCGCTGATCCCAGTTGGCTGTACCGACCGAACACAGCATATCATCCGACACAAACACTTTGGCGTGCACAAAACCTGCCTGATAAAGATAGATTCTCACCCCTGCTTCAAGTAACTCTCCCAGATAGGAGCGGGTACTCAACTGCGCCACCCGTGAATCTGCTTTTTCTGGCACGATGATACGCACATCCACCCCGCTGAGGGCGGCGGTTTTCAGGGCTGTGAGGATGCTTTCATCCGGGATGAGGTAGGCATTGGTGATGTAGATATACTCTTTGGCCAGATTGATGGAGGAAAAATAGGCCTGCATGATACCGGGATGCCGGGAATCAGGCCCGGAAGCCACGATCTGCACTGGCAGATGCCCCTGGTTGTCGGTGGGCGGAAACATTTCGCGGCGGGCACAGTCTTCTCCACTGGCAAAAAACCAGTCGGTGAGAAACACCAGCTGAAGACCTTTGACCGCATCCCCGATTAGTTTCAGGTGTGTGTCGCGCCAGGACCCGATTCCAGGGATTCCATCAATATAGCGGTCGGCCAGGTTGAGTCCTCCGACGAACCCCGTCTCACCATCAATCACCACAATTTTTCGATGGTTGCGAAAATTGATCCGGTTGCCCAGCCGGGGAAATCGCACCGGCATGAAAGAATAACACTCAACGCCCTGATCTCTAAGTCGTGTGATGCTATGGTTGCTCAGTGACCAACTCCCCACGCTGTCAAACATCACCCTCACCTCTACCCCTTCTTGTCGCTTATCTATGAGAAGATCAATTAGTTCGTTGAGTAGTTCTCCGTCTTCGATCACATAAAATTGTAGATGAATATGGTGCCGGGCCCGCAGAATAGCAGAAAAAATGCTCTGAAAAGTGGCCTTTCCGTCCTGCAGCACCTCCGCCCGGTTATCCTCCGTGATCAGAGCCTTGGAGTTTGACATCAAGAGTGATACAAGACCTGATTTTTCCTGGAAGGAATCGGGCGTTTCTACCTGTTTCCATTCGACCAAAAACTCCTCTAGCCAGGCATTGATCCGCTGAAGGTCCTTGGCCCCTTTGAGAGAAAATAGCTTTTCTTTTCTGCCATTCCCCCCAAAAAGAGTATAGGCAATCACCCCACCCACTGGCACAAACACCGACACGAGGATCCAGGCCAGGGTACGGGCCGGACGGCCATTTTCCCACACCACCAGCACCACCGTGATAATCACAGAAAGAATGTACAGGCCCTTCATTCCCCGAAATACCCACGTCGAAACCGAGGTCCAGATTCCTGGTGCATCTTCCAGAAACAGTGGCACCTGAATCAGCAACCAAAGAGAAAAACTGATGGTGAGTAGTGAAACCAGAAAAAACAACGCATTCCGCATAAGAGACAAGGATCAGATCCATCGGAAGTTATCTTTTTTGCCGAATTCTATCCACATCTGAGCCGGATCCCCTGTAGAATTCCATTGCATTCCTTGTACATTTGTAGCACCATTTCCCGGCAGATTGCCAATGGCTTACGACCCTTCCTTTTTCTCACTCATTCATCCTTTCCACGCATGAACGCCATTACCGAAACCAACTTCTCTTTTCCAGCTCAACGTGACCTGTATCGGGGGAAAGTTCGTGATGTATACAACATCGCTGAGAAGTATCTGGTGATTGTGGCTTCAGATCGTATTTCGGCTTTTGACTGTATTCTTCCACGTTCCATTCCCTTCAAAGGCCAGGTATTGAATCAGGTGTCGAAACACTTTTTTGATGCGGTGAAAGACAAGGTTCCGTCGCATGTTGTGGCTACGCCAGACCCCAATGTCACGATTGGGCTGAAATGTAAACCCATTCCGATCGAAGTCGTTGTAAGAGGATATTTGTCCGGCCATGCCTGGCGTACCTACAACTCCGGAAAGCGCGAGCTATGTGGCGTTCCCCTGCCCGACGGGTTGAAAGAATCCGATAAGCTGCCGGAACTCATCATCACACCAGCCACCAAATCCACGATTGGGCATGACGAAGACGTTTCTGAACAGGAAATCCTCAAATCCGGCATCCTGGATCCCACCGAATGGGGACAGATCCGACATTATGCCATGACGCTCTTCGAAGCGGGTACACAGATGGCCGCTGAGCAAGGGCTGATTCTCGTGGACACGAAGTACGAATTTGGCATCTACGACGATGATATTTACCTGATCGACGAGGTGCACACACCGGATTCGTCCAGATATTTTTATGCTGAGGGGTATGAAGAACGTCAGGCAGCAGACGAGCGCCAGAAGCAGTTGTCTAAAGAATTTGTGCGAGAATGGCTCATGAGCAACGGATTTCAGGGTCTGGATGGCCAGACAATGCCTGAGATGCCCGAATCATTCGTGAACCAGATAACGAATCGTTACATTGAACTCTTCGAAAAAATCACCGGACGACCATTCGAAAAAGCCGACAGCTCGGATATTAATAAGCGAATCGAAGAAAACGTCAATCGGGCACTCTCTGAGCTCATGACATAAAGAAAGCCAGCTTTCGCTAATCCGGACAACGCATAAAAAATCGATCTCAGCTCCTGGAACCGGGCGAAGCACTTTGCGTTTTTCAACGCATTTGAAGAGCCATACTTCGGGTTAACCTTTGACCTGGAGGTGGAGTCAGCTTATCGGCATGAGCGGAAAAGCGGCATAGTTGGACCTGGTTCATTTCTCCACCATTCCCTGGGTGCCGTTTAAAGGGTTGACGCACGCCCGGGCCTTTTCAGCCAAAGATTCAGTTCCGAAGATCTCCTTCGGAAAAATCACGCTTCAGAATGACTGCCGCCATATGCCGGTTTCGGTCTTTTCACACCATGCGCTGGTGGATGGATTTCATGTCGGGCAGTTTTATGACAAGTTGACCGATGCCTTGAAGGGAGGATTATCAGAAAAATACCTCAAAGGTTATTGGTATTAAAGGTATCTCCCTGGCGGAGGTCTCCTGTTTCAATGCCCTTTGTAAACCATCGCATCCGCTGGGCACTGGTGCC
>CAZLKP010000196.1:0-8715 GCA_964560095.1 uncultured Bacteroidia bacterium | reverse complement strand
CTTCTTGATCCATATGCATCAGAAGCGGACAAACGAATCATGAGCGATGGGTGGTTTGACAAGCATATGCCGGACCTGAATCAGGACAATCCGCATCTGGCTGCCTATTTTATTCAAAATAGCATCTGGTGGATTGAGAATTTTGGTGTTAATGGCTATCGAATTGACACCTATGCCTACCCAGACCAGACATTTATGTCTCGCTGGGCTGAGGCCATTTTGAAGGAATATCCGGATTTTGCATTTTTTGGCGAAACATGGGTCCACAACGTTCCTGTTCAGAGTTGGTTTACCACCGGTTCGCCCGGCAAGGCAACGAACAGCCACATGGCAGGGGTGACTGATTTTCAGCTCCAGTATGCCATCCAGGATGCGATGAATCAGGAGTTTGGCTGGACAGAAGGCCTGGCGAGGCTCTATTATGTGTTGGCACAAGATTATGTGTATGAAGACCCCTGGGCCAATGTGATTTTCCTTGACAATCACGACATCAGCCGGTTTTATGCCGTGGTGAATGAAGATCTGGGCAAGATGAAAATGGCCACGGCATTTTTGCTGACTACACGAGGCATTCCACAGGTGTATTACGGCACGGAAATTTTGATGAGGGAGCCTTTTGACTGGAGCAATCACGATATGGTGCGACTCGAGTTTCCAGGTGGTTGGCCAGGCGACCGGGTGAATAAATTTGATCAATCCGGTCGAACAGCGGAGGAAAACGAGTACTTCAATTACTTCCGGAAACTTGCCCGTTTCCGAAAATTCAGTCCAGCCCTGACTGAAGGATCTCTGAAACAATTTGTGCCAGAGGCGGGTGTCTATGTTTATGCTCAAATCCATGATAATCAATGTGTGCTCGTGATTATGAACCAGAATAAAAACGAGCAGGAACTGACGCTGGATCGATTTGAGGAAGTGTTGGAAGGATTCTCCCGGGGCAGAGATATTCACAGTGGCAGGGTCCATCAACTGGGTCACTCTCTGACGATTCCCGCCACCACGGCCCTGGTTCTGGAGCTTCTTCCCTGATCGATTTCTTCCACGTTGCCCACAAAACCAAACCCTACGCAAATCCCCGTCTGAGCCAGGGCGTTTCCGTTTGATAAAATTTTCATGATTTTTGAAGGGAATCCTTCCGGACAGACCGTCCTGTTGACTCCATCTTCTATCCAGACCTGCCATGAGTTCTACCAGGCCACGCATGCGAAACCTGACCCTGGCTCTTTCGACCCTGGCCGTGATTGCCATTGCCTTTGTCGGTTACTACTTCTTTTTCGTCCAGAAGCAGGAGAAGCAACTCGACGAACGAAACAACCGCGTCCTGACCCAGATCCGGGATAATATCATCCAAAAAAACCGCACCTATGTGCAGAATGCAGTTAATAATTCCCCTCAAAACATATACCAGCTCAACCAGCGCGTCATTGAGTTGGTGAATGAAAAGCTGCTCAGGGAAGCCCGTCAGGAGGCGGAACTCGAAGGTTGGAACAAGCAAAACATGGCGGCGATCCTCCGCGATTCGATCCTCGAAAGTCCCCAGATTGATCCTGATTCCACGAAGCAGGTGAAGGAAGCTGTGGAGGCGGCCCTGGAGAGGAACAAACAGCGACAGCAGGAAAAGGACCAGCAAGAACAGCAACAGCGACTAAAGAAAGCCCGAGAAAACTTGTTTCCACTGAATGCTGGGGTCAGCGTGGATACCATCAAGGATGTGTTTATCGTCTCCACTTCATCAAACAACAAAAAAAGAAGCGCAACCCTCAGCTTTGAAGAATGGCAACAGCAGTCCACCCGCGGCAGCCAACTTCGATACAACATTTCACCAGAGGACAAAACCAGGGCACCGGAAATTTCCCTCGATCAGGTGCAGGATACCATGGCCGCCTTTCCTCCCTGGAAAGTCAATTACAACGTGTGGGTTAAGGCCAATGAGTCGAATGGGCAGGTCTACAAGGTGAGCATGTCGGTGGGTCTAAAAGGCTTCCTCCGCCCGATGGAGCGGAAAGACATATTTGACGGCTTGCTATTAATTCGTAACAAATCCGAGAAAGACGAATCCGGACAGGAGCAGTTGGTGAAAGATCTCATTTATGCCTCGATAGATAACCCGAGAATCGTCAATTACCTGGTCGACCAATCAGACGAGGTGCGGCAATTCGATCCGAGAGACAGCACCCGGCAGGGTCTGGGTACGCTTAATCAGTTGCCCTACCGGATTTACAGCACGGAGATGGTGTTCCAGGGAAACAACTTGCTTTTGATAGGCCTGACAGAGAGAGATCGATTTGACCAGACCAAACTGGGTATTTCCACGGTCGCCATCATCACCATCACCGTGTTCGCTATTCTCATCCTGCTGGCCTTCCCGCTTCTCAAGCTGGTTTTGATGGGCAATTACGAACGGTTGAGTCTGGGCGACCTCCTCCTCGCCGTCACCTCCGCCTTGCTGGCCACATTCCTGTTGTCACAGCTCATCATTGACGGCTACGGGTATAACGGCCCCGATAGAAAACGACGAAACCAGCAGTTGGTCGAACTGGCGGATTCCGTTTCCGGCCGATTGTTTCGCGAGATAGATCAAATCAGGGCCCAACTGGCATATGTTGACCAGGGATACAGGCCCCAAGATACCCTGACCAGCATTCCCAACGTCTGGGCCAATGACTATGCCCGACCTACACTGTGGCGCTATCCATATTTTCAGTCAATCTACTGGACGGATCAAAACTTCAAGCTGGTTAATGAATGGACAGTCGGCTCTGAACTGGCTCCCCAGATCAGGCTGAGCGATCGAAGGTATCTGAATCAGCTCCAGGATCATGCCTGGACAACAATGGGGGGCGATGGATTACCACCATTCCGGCTGGAGTCTCTGCTGGCCCGCACGACAGGCGAGCAGCTAGCTGTGGTGAGTATTTCCAGCAAAAACCGTATGGCCCTGGATCCTGAAAGACTGGCCAGCCTGAGCGAAACCGACAACTCGGTTGATAGTAGCATAGCCTATGTGCCGACGAGAGCTGTGTTTCTCACCACCAAACTGAAATCTCTGCATGACCCGGTTTTGCCGCCTGGATTTGGTTTTTCCGTGATTGATGAGTCAGGAACTGCCCTTTTTCACTCAGATCCCAACCGGAACCTGCAGGAAAATTTTCTTGCGGAGACCAATGACCCGTCGATGGAGGCGGCTATTCAGAATCGGGCCAGGCTTATAACCTCAGGCTCCTATCTAGGGCTGGACCACGAGTTTTATCTTCAGCCCTTGAGGGGAATGCCCCTTACCCTCGCCATATTCAGAGAAACCAACGTGTACAGGTCAACCCATGCCCAAATCCTGACCATGACGTTTTTCCTGATTGCATCAGCCTTCCTGGCGGGTCTGCTGTTCATTCTCGTTCAAATCATGGTCAATCCCAGCTCCCCATTGCTGAAAAATGATCAGTTTACTTTCGACTGGCTCAGGCCTGACAAGAGCAAGCGCCGTTCCTACCGTCAGTTGATCCTGATGAATCTGGCGCAACTTGTTCTGGCCATGATTGTGTCTCCGTTTTTGAGTCATGGTCTCGCCGTTTTATGCCTCATCGGCCTGATGTACATTTACACGTTTATTCTGGCTTTCTTGAGACTGAATAAAAATGCCCACGAAGAGTTTCAGTGGGAGGAACATCGGCGGATTGTGATCACGACAGCAGCCATGCTGGTGATTGGAAACATGCTCTTCGGGGCATTGCTAGACTGGGACATTCTGCACCTGCTTTCATTTCAGCTGATTCCCCTGATGTTTCTGGTCCGGGAAGTGGGTAGAATTCTCCTTCCCGCTTCCAAGCCTGTGCAGCATCCATCCTGGATGAATGAATATGTACCCTCAGGCAAACAACTTCACTGGGCTCAGAAGCTGATTTACCAGTTTGTGGCCATCCTCGATATACTTCCCAAACGTGCAGAGCGCATAATCAGTGAACTCTTCCGCTTTCTTCCGACAGGTCTTTATCGGTTTTTCCATGCACAACGATCTTACCGAATCTTCCTGCTCAGTTGGCTAATCATTCTGAGCGTTTTCCCGGTTGTCCGTTTTTACGAATTTGCCTATAACCAGGAATCCTCCAGGTTAATCAGGTTTGGCCAGATCAGCCTGCTAAAACAATGGGAAGCCCACCAGCAACGGGAAAAAGGATGGTGGGGAACTTATGTCCCTGCCTATGCCGGAAGTACGGTTCAACCATCATTTCAAGACCGACCTCTGGCCAATCTGGGGGTCTATACCAAGGCATTTTTCAATACCTACATCTATCCTTTTGAATCAGACACATTCTTGCGGGAGCGTATTCGGGAAAACCTGATTTTGCAGGTAGGGGAGCGACACAACCAACTTCCACTCACCTATGAACTAACCCCAGAACCAGAAACAGATGTCGAAGCCTATGCTATTTTTGACAGTGTGCTGTCCATGGTTCGCCCCTATTATACCGAACAAGCGCGGCTGACTCACCGACTCCCTTCCAGGACTTCCGGTTCAGATCAGATCAGCTGGGAAGCATTTGATATCCTACCGGAATCAGGGGTTTATCTGCTCAACAAAAGCTTCAAGAAAATCAAGCGAATGATCCGAATGGACAAGGAGCAAGTGGCTACCCTCTATTCGGATCTACCCTATTATCGCATCCCCGGTTTCAGTGGGTTGTGGGAAGAAGGCTCCAGAATCACCTTCTACGCACTCGTGGTGGTATTCCTGCTGACAATCTATTACCTCGTCAAATTTGTGGTGCGGAAGTTTTTCGCCCATGACTTCCTTGAGCAAGTCGATCCTGACCCACTTGCAGTCACAGAGGCCATCGCTACCCTCAAGCGTCACATCTACCTCACCATTCCACCCAGAAGCATGGTGCGAGACTATCTGGGGCTGCTGGAGAATAAGCTCGAGCTGAATCGGTTTCTTCAGTCCAAAAACAGGAAAAACCGGAGAGACCAGTACGTCTTTGATCTTCGACAGGATGATGACTGGGAATTACTTCTGAGAACCGTGAACCTAATAGTCGAAGAGTCAGCGTCCCCAGCTAATGAGGAACAGGAAGGGCAAAAAGCAGCCTCTAAAGAGCCTGTGCGCAAACTGTCGCCCCAGCTTCCTGTTCTGATTCTGGACCACCTTGAGACCCGAACCACCCAGCAGACCGCCTGCCATCTATTACTCAAATTGATAGACCGACTGATTGAGCTGGGACCTACCATCGTCCTGGTCTGCCCACATACCCCGGTCGAGTTACAGGAGATGATTAGCACCTCTCTTACAGGGTCCGAGATTGATACGTCTGAAAAAAGCATTAAAAGGCCTGGTCTGAGTTCCTCTGTTGAGGTGTACTGCAGTCAGGTACTGGGAGAATTTACCCGGATCGACTACCCGCTCCCTGTCTGGCATCAATTAGGATACGAAACCTCGGCAGCGAATCAGGTATCAGCTCATTTGGATCCAGAGACTTCCGAAAACGGAGAATCTGCGCCTGAAGAGTCGTCTTTCCAGCGTGAGAAGCTCATCTTCAGCAAAAGTACTCGAAAACCCGAACAGGGTAGTTCCCGACCTGTGGCTCAGTTTTATTTTCTTTCCACGGCGGTACTGAACCACGAGGCTGGTCTGGTCAAAGAACTTGTCGATGCTTTCATTGCTGAGAAGGTCAGAACCCCAGACAAACAGGTTGATCCGGCCCTTATGCCCGATCTCCCGCCCCTCCTTGGCACGTTTGGCTTTGAGTGCATGGACGCCGGCAACAGCAGCTACAGGCTGGATTGGAGGTCCCGTACAGGGAAGGACTTTCTCCTCGATGACCGCACGACGGTAGACCATGTCAAAACCATTATCAATGCCATTGAGCATGCCAGTACTGGTGATGCCCCGGTGAGAATTTTCTCCTCACAGGCCCCTCAGGAACTAGTGCAGCTCCTCATGCGACAGGATAAGCAAAACGAAGCCTATATTCATCTTTGGGATAGGATCTTTCATCGGTTTGAACTCATTGAGGTGTATCGGGAATTCAGGCATATCAAGCCAGAAGAACGGGTAGCTGAGATTATCCGTGAAGAATGCATGTATGATCCCTTCCTCCAGGGCCTACAAACCTACATGCGAAAACACCTCGCCTGGCTGGAACTCAGACTCATGGATCGGCTGGACAGCGGGCAGCAGCCTGGTGATAGGCGACTCCGAGAAGCGGTGATCGTGGAGATTGAACAGCAGGCACATCTGTATTATCAGGCACTCTGGAACGGCTGCTCGGAAGAGGAAAAGTATTTGATCTACGATCTGGCACAGGATGGACTGGTGAACACCTTTAACAGGAACGGAATTAATAATCTTGTCAGAAAAGGACTTATCAGAAGGGGAACAGATTCACTGGAATTAATGAACCACAGTTTCCGAAATTTCGTGTTGACGGTGGTAGATGAAGAGGAAGCATTGACGATGGAGCGCAAGATTAGGCAGGAAGGTGCCTGGAGCCGAATCCGAATACCGATTACGCTGATATTGCTGGCCGTGGGCGTATTTATCTTTTACTTCCAGGCCAATTGGTTTGATGACACACTAGGATTTATCACTGCGCTGGCAGCCACTATTCCTGCCCTTAATTCATTTTTTGAACGGATTACTAACTTGAGGTTGCCGGGCTTAGATACCTTTGCCGGCATGTTCAGGAAAAAGAGTAGGTAACGAGGAGAAGTACATGAGAAGATGTTTGGGTCCTTTACTAGCATGCCTCATTGGGCTCAATGCCACAGCACAGCAGGAGCCGCATTGGGAAGATCTGGTCATTTTTGGCGCAGGATATATGGGCCCCAATGCCTTGCCAGTTCCGTGGATGAATACTGGCCGGACCGACAACCAAAGCTGGATTCACGCCAGTGGTGTGAGCCATCTCTCCGCAGGAGAACAAACCTACAGCCTGAATACCCGGGCCAACCTGAGTCTGGTGCCCAATCTGCTGTCATTTGACCTCTACTGGGTGCCGGTAGAATATTTCCGCATGTCACAGGAGGTCTTCGATCAACGGGTTGTGCTCCCTTCTGCTGGGGATCAAACCATGGCTATCGGCGATGTGTACCTCAATTCAATGGTGCAGCTGGTGGATCGCCCTCGTTTTTCCACGTCTATCCGCGTAGGCTTCAAGTTTCCGAGTTCCGATGGCGTAGCACTCTCCCGATTTACAGACGGCCCCGGATATAACCTGGACGCGGGTTTCGCGATTATGCTTAAAGAAACCCGAAACGCCAGTACTCACCTGTCGGTCATGGCCGGCTTCTACTCCTACCAAACACAGGGTGGCTTTGCCAATTACCGACAAAATGATGCCTTCCTGTTTGGCCTGGCGCTTGACTATAATCACCAAAATTGGTCCTGGCGAAACATCATTAGAGGCTACCTCGGCTATTTCGACTTGCGAGACCAGCCCATCGTTGTAAGGAGCGAATTTACCCGAACATTCGGAAGGATAGAGCTACTTACTGCATGTCAGGTCGGCATTCACGATCTGTACTATGTTGCACCTGAGGTGGGACTAAGATTTCTCCTCCCCGACCTGTACCTCGGAGCAAGGTTGTAAATCTCCCTCCCACATTGCACGGAAGGCAGATTATCCCTTGATTTACCGCTATGATGACAGTCAAACTTTCCAGAGTCAACGATGCTGTGCACCTCGAAGGTGCCAATGTAGACGGCCTCTCCGTTCAGATGGATGGGTCTCCCGATATTGGCGGAGGCAATCATGGTGTGCGCCCGATGGAACTCCTTCTGATGAGCCTCGGCAGCTGTAGCTCCATGGACGTCTTATCAATCCTGGCCAAAATGAAGGAGCCGATCGAATCCTACGAAGTAGAGGTACGGGGAGAGCGGGAAGAAGGAGCCGTGCCAGCAGTATTTACCCATATTCACGTCAGGTACCGGTTCAAAGGTGCGCTTGACGAAAAAAAGGTGGCACGGGCCATTCAACTCTCCATGACCAAGTATTGCTCCGTCACCATCATGCTGGAAAAAGCCGTGGAAATTACCCATGATTTTTCCATGGAGAAATAGCCTTTTATGTCGAAATACCATCCCGAAACCCTGGACCCAGCCTCCACCACCTACGCAAAGGTTTCCGAAGAATAACTTCAGGCCGTAGGAATCACCCCTGGCCTGGTACGAGTGTCCGCCGGACTGGAGCATATTGATGATATCATCGCTGACATAGTGCTGAGGCTGCGGGAGTAATGGTCAAAGCTTTTCTTCCTGTTTCTTTTTCGTCGCCGGAGGGACAAGCCCGTCCGGCGACGCATCGTTCTGATGGTATCAGCCCACAGTTGCAATCACTGGTTGCCAACATTGCCTCCCAAGCTATACTTCCCTCTTTCTCGAAGCAGTACTGAAACAAAGTTTCTTCCTCTTTACCTCAGTTCCACTGTTCTGCTGCAGCTGTCCAAAACGCACCCATTCCAGCGGAAATTTTGAATTCACATAGCCCCATATTTCCGGGAGCAGGATGAACCCCAATCTCTGGTACAAGGGTCACGACGACGGGCATGACAAGGGTGAAGGTAGCAATCCAAAGGATGGCACCCAAGGCACGGGAGGTGGATTCACTCATGTCGTCGGGACGAATCCAAAAGGCAAACAGCACAAAGAGAAAAGGGCCCAGAACCAGGCCTATCCGTTCTTAAGTGAGCATGGTGGAGAGAATTCAGCGAAAAACGAAGCCT
>CAZLKP010000195.1:0-8726 GCA_964560095.1 uncultured Bacteroidia bacterium | reverse complement strand
CCGGGCCTATACCCCCTGCGCGTTCGGCAGGGGTCGCGCGAATCGATTTATCCGCTGCTCAGGCGATAATTGCCGGAAAAAATAGGTGTTTCCGATTTTTCACCGACACCGAAAGTGTTCGGAAATGAAGCGTTGTTTCTGTCTTCAAGGATTAAACAGAGTCAGGCGTTGGTTACTTTTCCATTTCTTCCTTTTGCTGGTTTCGACTCCGCTCAACAAGCCAGGATTTTCTTTGTCCCTGACGCATTTATTTCACAACTCTCCTCCTGAGCCTCTCTTTATCGAAAAAACTCACAGGCTCCTCTATAGCGCTCATGACCACAGCGAAAGGGGAATTCCAGATCTTCTGCACGCTGATCCACCAAAATGGCGCCCCTCCGGGGCTGTTCCTTGAAATGATGCTTTAGCACTCCGGTCTCGCTTCTCGGCTATCACATCTCAGATCTACAATATCCAATCGGAAATCTGACATCCCATTCTTCCACTTCATACTTCTGAACTCTCTACTCTGCACGCTGACCTACCTATTCCATCACAACATCAGCACCAAAAACACCTGAGTTCCCAAAACCCTCAGAAACATCACGAGCGGATATACGGTGGCATACATGACAGATTGGGCCTGGGTTGGTGCCAGGGTATTGGCGAATTCCAGCGCGGGAGGGTCGGTCATGGACCCAGCCAGCAGGCCGCAGATACTCAGATAGTTAAAGCCCATTTTCCGGGCGATACCACCCATGATCAAAAGGGGAAGCATAGTAATGGCTGCTCCTGCCAACATCCACTTCCAGCCGGTGCTGGAGGCAACGGCTTCTCCAAACTCCGGTCCGGCCCCTAGTCCCACACAGGCAAGAAAGAGCAAAATGCCCAATTCCCGTAAAAACAGGCTCGCTCCGCTGTGCACAAAGAAGGTCACTTTCCCGAAGTGCCCCAGCCGACTGAGCAAGATGGCCACGAGCAAGGGACCACCAGCGAGCCCCAGTTTGACTGCTGCCGGAAGTCCCGGCAGGAATACCGGAATGCTTCCAATCAAAACCCCCAGCAACACACCAATGAATAGCGCCATCGTGTTGGGGATATGCAAAGCCGAAGGCTTGTCTCCCAGTTCTGCACTGATGGCATCCATCTCATTGACATTCCCGACAATCCGGACCTTGTCTCCAATTTCCACTTTTGTATTCATGGTCGGAATGAACTCCAGTCCCATCCGGTAGATCCGGGTAATATTGGCCTGATAACGACCGAAGATATTGAGCTGTGCAATGCTCTTTCCCCCGACCTTTGGGTTGGTCACCACAATTTTTCGCGAAGCCAGTCTGCCTCTCACCTTGCGCAGATCGACTGGCGCGACTTCTCCCACCGTCAGCTGAAGCTGTTCCACATATTGCTTATCCACCACAACCTGGATCTGATCTCCTTCCTCGATGATCATGTCCATGGTCGGTACGAGCGTCTCGTCGTTGCGGAGCAGGCGTGAGAGGACAATGTTGTCGTTGGTCAGTTGTTGAAGGGTGGAAAAGGGCTTCCCCAGGATGAGGGGATTGCTCACCTTGATGCTGAGGGTCTGGGGCACGCTGTCGTCCTCAGCGAGAGCTGTTTCGTATTGTTCGATTTCCTTTTGTAGGCGAATCCGGAAGATGACGCGTAAGAGCAACATGCTCAGGATGATACCAATGATGCCGAAGGGATAGGCCACAGCATATCCCGCACCAACGGAACTAGCGGATGCCGCCATGTCGCCTCCCTGGTCAATAAGAAGCTGCTGAGCCGCTCCGAGACTAGGGGTGTTGGTGACAGCCCCACAGAGGATGCCAGCCACAGCCGGCACCGGCAATCCACTGATCTGTTGTATCCCGGCAGCAATCAGAAAGCCCAGCAACACAACGCCCACGGCCAGAAGGTTGGTGTTGAGGCCATTGCTGCGCAGGCTGGAGAAGAAACCCGGGCCAATCTGGAGGCCCACAGAAAACACAAAAATAATCAGGCCAAATTCTTTGATAAAATGCAGCAACTCCGCCTCCAGGCTCATACCCAGATAGGAAATGAGCAGCCCCGAAAACAAGACCCCAGCAACGCCCAGGCCGATATTCCGGATTTTGAATGAGCCGAGGATCAGCCCGCTTAATATGGTTACTGCAAGGACAAGGATGGAGGTAGCCGTATGGCTGAGATTGAGAAAATCGATCAGGGTTTGCATCGGAAAGAGTTGGCGTTCGGTGATTGGGTCCAACGATCGTCAGCAGCAGGGACGTCCAATGTATCGGCGGGCAAAGGTGCTCAGGAAAGTAGCGGATTGCAATGACTTAGGGTAGTTTCGACAGCATGCCACAGCATGCCACAGCCAGCCAACCACTTCTTCACCCGGCTGCGAATCTCGCAACCCCGATAACTTCCTTGTACATCTGGTTTCCCTATTCCAAATCATACTCATTCAGCAAAATTTTCCATTCCACGCTTTCGGTTTGCTCCAAGATGGCGAGGTCAATGAGAAATTTCAGGGTGTCAGGCAGGCGGCGGTTGATGCCCATGGCATAAAACTGGGGATTAAACTCGGTAGGCACCAGTTGATAGCTCTCCAGCGAGTCATGCCGGATCAGCTCCTGCAAAATGGGCTTATCGTAAGCAATCACATCAATCTCTCCTTCGTCCAGGGCTTGTTTCATCTCTGTGACCTCTACGAATGTTCGGGTATTGGTGAAGAAATGATTGGTGAGCCAGACATCCGTTCCGGAATTATGAATCGTGCCAATGGTGCGATCCTTGAAGTCCTCCACCGTGCTGCCGGCGGTGCCAATGGTATTGATCGTGAGGGAGGAGGCAATACTGGCCGTAAACCCGGAGATAATGATGATAGCCGCAAACATCCAGACCAGGGCCACCACCCGGCCACCCACGGTTCGGGGAGATTTGTCGCCATAGCCGACCGTCGTCATCGTCACCGCCGACCACCAGAAGCCACTCCACAACCCTTTCAAGCTGGAATCAAATTCCTCCCGATTGCCCTTTCGCTCAAATAGCCAAACCAGAAACCCAAACATCAGGATCACAAAAGCCAGCCCTCCCAGTACCTGGAAAAAGGCCAGGGAGAAAAACGACTTCACAAAGGCCAGAAACCTCTCAAAGGAGGACAACTCCATCCGCATCAGCGTGGAGTGGGCGATGAAATAGGGAGCGGAAAAATCCATCTGCTCCATTCGGTCGCTGGTGATCGTGAGGGGAGACAGGCTGATATCAATGGTTCCGCTGGCCAGTCTATGCAGGAGGTTGTCGAGATCCATTTTCTGATACACATAAGGTTGCTCCAGTTCTTCGGCCACGTGGTCCCAGAGCCAGACCGAGGGGCCGTTGATACTTTCTGGGGTTTCAACGACAAAGGGCGCATCAGCGATATAGCCGATGACCAGTGTGTCGTTGGGCTGCGCAAACAGCGAGGAACATGAGCAGATCAGAAGGACTAGGAAGATTCGCGCGAGAGGCTTCAAAACAGAACAGGACATATCGGGTTGATTTGTCGCAAAGAAAAAAAACTCCGGGAAGAACCAGAATTTCTACTGAATCCTTCTGGATTTTGCATCTCGCCATCCTGTTTTTTCGTTCATTCAGGTACTCAAAAGAAAAACACCTATGCGCACCGTTGCCCTCTTCAGCCTGATTCTGGTCCTGTTTTCTGCCTGCAAGGAAGATCCCTGCGACAATGTCACCTGCCTCAACGGCGGCACCTGCGTAGATGGGCTCGGCACCTGTGAATGCCTGCCCGGCTTTGAGGGCGACTCCTGCGAGATCAACACCTTTCAGCTGTTTCTGGGCAGCTTTGAGGCAGAATATGGCGGATGTGTCGATACCTCCCCCGATCACCGCGTCGGAATCGAGCAGGAAGGTGGCGAAGAAAAACTCCGGATTACCGGGCTCGGTGATTATGCCTGTCCTTCGGGTACCCTGGCGATCAGTGCCAATGTCAATGGCAATGCCCTCATCATTAACCGGCAGGACGTGGATTGTGGGGCCATCGTTTATACCTACGAAGGAAATGGCGGCATCCAGGGCGACACCCTGCGTCTAACCTTCTCCGTGGAATATGATACCGGAGGATCTACCCGCAAAGATGCGTGTAGCGCGACACTGGTGAAGGAATGATGGCGGACTTGATGTTCTTTCCTACAAGCCTTACATTCATTGATTTCGGCGATCAGTGAGAGAATCTCTGGGGTGATTATTATGGTAGCAGTGTTAAGCATCACTCAATTATACACCCATTTTCACCCATTTTCCAGAGCAATTTCACCCATTTTCCGGAGGCCATTATATTGGGAACGATCCGATACCCGATTCTACACCCCTTTGCACTTATTGATCAGGTCGGCATGTCATGACTTTGTTCATTCTCACTCTACCTGCCCTTTTAGGATCACCACTTCCCCATCCATCTCTACCTGATACACATAGATCCCGGCTGGCCAGGTCGAAAGGTCCAATGAAATCGAGTTTTCACCAGGCTGGATCACGGCAGTGGGAGTCTGAACTAAAATTCTACTTTGCATGTCATAGACGGTGATTCGCGCTTCGCCATAATGGTCGGAGGTGATAGACAGCTCCTGGATGCTGCTGGCAGGATTGGGCTGAAGGGATAAAGAAAATGGCGGGGTTTCAGCAGCCAGATCGGTGGTCCACTGGGTCGGATTCCAGCGGAAGAGTTTGCCGCCAGTAGTCCCCAGCAAGACAGCAGTATCATTGGCTACAGCAATGGAGATGATCTGCTCATTTGTGGGAACCCTCAGTTTGGTATCCCAGGTTTCTCCGCCGTCGATGGTGGTGAAGACCATGCCTGTGTCTTTTGCGAGATAATGCCCGCAAGCAAACCCTACCAAACTGTCCCGAAAAGCGAGTTGCCAGATGCTGTAGGCAGTCCAGAAATTAATCCGCTCCCAGGTATCTCCCCAATTTGTCGAGCGATAAATGGTGGCCTGATTCCATTGGTTGGTACTTGTCGCCAGAAAAGACCTTCCAGTTCCATTGAATGCGATTGATCTGCTAAAAAAACCTGGGCCGGTAGTGGCTCCGAACCCTGATCCAAATAAATCTAGTGTGGAAAATGTCCTTTGAAATCCACCAACTATCAGACTTGAATCACCAAAAAATTTAACCACAAAGTATTGGTCGGTTCCAGAGGTTAAATCTAACCATGTAATCCCACCGTTGGTAGATAGATGGGTTTTTCCAAAGGAGCCAACAGTTACAATGATCGAATCATTATTGATTGCAAAATCACTCAATGCTCCTAAAACTGCAATCAGTGTATCCCAGGTTTCTCCAGAATCCTGTGTCCTGAGAATGCTGTGGCGAAATCCAGATCCTCCTCCTGATCCTAAGAGGTAATACCATGTTGAATCATTCCATCTTTCAAACTTCAGCTTATTACCATTATTCCCCAAAGGAACTGAAGTGCTTGTCCAGGTGTGAAATAAATCATCAGAGAAAAATACCTTTTCTAAATTATCTGACGCGTAACAACCGGAATCATCACAGGAAATAGTTCCGATCACGCCAGCAGTTGGTAATTGAACTTCCGAAAATTGCCCATATAAGATGTTTGAGCAACCGAAGAGAATGATTAAGAATGGCCATCTCATAACTTCTGAGCTTTCAAAAGGACTACTTTTTCATCAATCTCTATCCTATAATAGAAGATGCCTGCCGGAAACGAAGATAAATCCGCAACAACTTCATTTCCTCCTTGCTGGATTGGACCGTAATCGTACCTCTTTAAAACTCTACCATGAAGATCAAATACGGTAATCTTTGCGAGGCGAAGCGGCCTATCAGAATGAATACTGATCATTTGAATTCCATCCGAGGGGTTTGGTTTAATCTCAAATCGAAACTCAGAAATTTCTTCATCGATGACAGAAGTAGCGATACTATCATGAACCAACAAACTATAGGCGAGAGGGAATTGGTTTGAGGCAGTATCATTAGGCCACCATCCTACAGTATTCCCTAATGAATCCAGGACTTCATAATAATAGCCAAATATCGTAGCCGCTTGATTATCTACTGAATCCAGAAATGCCCGTTCCCTTGGTCTCAGCTTAGATTCACTATCATACAATTCCCAGGTTTCTGAAATGCTTGAAATAGGCCAGTTTCCCAAAATGCTTGAGGAAATAGGGAGATTGTGCGCAATGGTTGCCTGAATTCGAAAGGTATTTACAACATAAGTTCCTGGTTCATACATAGTTTTATTTTCATCTTTATACCACTCCACCAGTTGCACCGTATCTCCACTAGATACCAGGGTCTCAGTGATAGTAGCCGAGGCCATCGTATCACTCCGAAAATGCAACAGCTTCCGAAAAGGTTTCTCCACCAACTGGAGAGCAGCTCCAGCATCCAGCTTTCCATGCCCTGTAAGCGAATCTGGCCCTGGATATAACAACGTATCGGCATCTACCGCAGTCATTTGAATGATGTTCTCAATATCCTCCGGTGCCAGAATGAAGGTACTGTCATTGAGGTAGCTCATGAGCAATGCAGCAACACCGGCTACATGAGGAGTAGAGGCAGATGTGCCGCTAAATGAATTGTATTGATCTATTCCCAAATAAGAGGTAGTGTAAACAAAAATCTCGTTGGGATTATATGGTGCTGCAACATCAATAAGCCAACTCCTGCTAGCTTTGGAAGTGTATTGCCCCGAATTATTTGTGCCTCCAACTGTCAGAATCCAGTCATCGTCTATCGTAGCTGGCCAGGTAGGCACATCTGGATCGGAACCTTCATTTCCGATCGCAGCGACGAAAGTTACCTGGGCTCTGTTAACAAAATGGGTTGCTTCAGTAAGCAGCTGTATATTTTCTGCAGTATTGACTTTCCCTACCACAACGCTATCAGGGACATAATCCGAGACCCTCCAGCTATTGCTCATCACGTGTAAACCGTAGTTGTATTCCCCGGTTGGGATGTCCCTTGAAGACTCCGTTATTGCATTGAGCATATAATCCATTGGGCCAAAAACCATTGTTGAGTCTAAGGCTACGAAAACAGAGTCTGAGCTAATGATTCGCATGTCAAATAATGAGACCCCACCCACGGAATCTCCTCCTGCAATCCCTGCTATTCCTTTTTCATTGTTCCGAATTGCACCCAAAATTCCAGCGCAGGCAGTACCATGATAAAATTCAGGTGCTGGTATCAAGGCATATTGCGGATCAAAAATAGACACATTTGACTCAAAGTCCCATCCATTTACGATAGCTGATGCACCTCCAGGAACTGAAAAGTCTTCATGACCTGCTAGAATTCCTCCGTCAAAAATTCCCGCTCTGATAAATGGTTTACCTGTTTCTATCTCCCAGGCAGGCTCCACATTAATTCCTCCCGCCGATGTGAATAGACTATACTGTTCAATGAAGTCAGGATCATTCGGTCCAGAGGTTTGTATAACGGCAAAATTCAACTCCGCATACATGATGGGGGGATAGAGATCAGAGAGCATAGAATCGATGACCTCCAGGTTCACCCCTGGAGGAAAAGACAAGACGAAAGAAGACCAGAAAGACGGCAGAGGAATCTCATCGCCGTTTCTGGCAATGGCTACCGTATCCGTTGTTTTCAGCTGATCAAATATTCTGATCATCGTGACCGGGCAGTTGCCACCAGACTCTGCTCCTGTTCCACAGGCTCCATCCAGGGCTTCCGACACGGTTGTGGCCGGTCCCTGTTTCAAAAACGTACCAAGGTCACCATACATCCGGGTCCAGCTATCTGCGGTGTTGTTGACCATATCCTCCCGGAGGGCATCTTCCCGAAACTTCACAATCAGCTCATTGCCGACATAAACGGGGCGCCCAGCCGTGTCGGCTACCCAGTCAAGTGTTCGCTGCCAGGGTGCAATCTCAAGATTGATATACCGGTCTATGCCGAGATCCTGGATAATTCCTGTCAGAGAGATTCTCCCCAACGGGGAAACGCTCATTCGCAAGGGATGCTGGCCAGAAGAAATACTGTGCGGATAGCTGTGTTGCCAGAGAAAATCTCCGTCCGTATTCAGGCCCATGACCACAATTTCTGGTTCCATTTGTGGTCCAAAGCGCTCTCCTGACACAATGAGTCGGCCATGGAGATCCACCTCAATCTGCTTGGCAAGAGAAGTGCCACCACCAGGTGCTGGATACGATCTGGACCAAATTTGCGTCCCATCCTGTGGGTCAAGTTTCTTCACCGTCCAGACATTACCCTGACTTCCTCCTTCGTATCCAGCGATGTAAATCCCGCCGTTTGCATCGGATGCTATGCTGAGGGAAGCATCATCATAAGCTCCTGATCCAAAAGAACTGGTCCATTCTATGCCAAGCGTATCATTGAGCTTGATGGTCAGGATATCCTGACTTGTACTACCGGCACCAATTCCTGTGATCACCACATCTCCCGAAGCGTCCCGCAGAATATCTCGGGGCTGGGCAAAGTCAAACCCCTGGGAGGTGATCCGTAGATCTCTGTCGAGCGTTCCATCAGATGAATAGGCAATGGTCAGGTAGTCCCAATTGTCGGAAGCGTCACCTGTGCCTCCCGCTACGATTAAATCCCCCGCATTCGAAACTTCCAGGAGTACAGCCACATCCTTCCGACTGGCATCATCATACCGGTCTTCCCAGACCAATTCTCCTGAAAAGTCGTAAGCCAGGGTCAGAAAATCATAGTCATCGGTCGCTGTATCAACACTGGCCGCA
>CAZLKP010000194.1:7953-8767 GCA_964560095.1 uncultured Bacteroidia bacterium | reverse complement strand
CTCCTCAGAAATAACGAGGGCCTCAAGCACGGCATTTATGTGTATCGTCGCCACATCACCAAGAAAAATTTGGCTATCTTGTTTGGGATGAATATGAACTACCGTGACATTGAACTCCTGATTGCTGCTATGTAGCCAGTGGATGTGTCCAGTTTCTGTCGGCAGGGCAGTGACCCCCATGATTTTCTTACGTCTAACTGTAAAAAGTTATGAGATCTCTCCGTTTCTCCCTCCTACTGATTCTGATGATAATCGGTATTGGTGCTGAGCTGTATGCCCAGCAGGTGACAGAAGGCCTTCGTCCATTTGCACGGAGAGAGTCCGGCAATGCATTGAGCATCGTTTACAATGGACAACCCGATAATGTGGAGCATGTGTTAGAAGAATGGCTTGAAGAGGCCAGTGGTGACCGCTCCTCCAATTATCGGGGATTTCGTTCCTGGGAAAAAGCGCGAATTCAGGCATTTTCTGAGCACGAATTCGATTACTATCTCGGTGTGGAAAAGTTGAGCCGACAGGATAGAGAGCACAGTGAGGTAACCTTGTTTGTATCGGCGGGAAATGAGAATTTTTTGAATTCCACCACCTATCCCCGCTTGTTTTCCAGCCTTGAGAATTGGCTCAAATCCCAGCAAAAGGAAATCTCCATGTACGAACTGGAGCTTGCCATAGCGGCTCAGGAAAAAGTGCTCGAAAAAGAACTGAAAAATTACGAGCGACTCCAGCGGGATTCGGTTGATTTGCAGACTACCCTGGCCGAAACTCTCAAGGCCATTGAAGAAAACAATGTCGAAAACCAGAATCAACGCTCCAC
>CAZLKP010000194.1:0-7943 GCA_964560095.1 uncultured Bacteroidia bacterium | reverse complement strand
AAAGATCGCCTGCAGGTTTTTCGGGATGAACTCGAAGCGACCCGGACCGGCAGGGACATGACACGCAGGCGTCCGCAGGAACAGGAAGACCCGTCGCAGGAGGGAGAGTACGACATTATTGATCTTCGTGAAGGTTCTGGAGGCGGGGGGAATTAGGCTCCTTCGTGTCTGCAAGATCCAGTAAAAATGCATACTCCAGAGCCACCTCCCGCAGGGCCTCAAATCGCCCTGAGGATCCACCATGACCAGCATCCATGTTGGTGTGCAGAAACAAGTACCGGTCATTGGTCTTGACATCCCGTAGTTTCGCAATCCACTTGGTGGGTTCCCAATATTGCACCTGAGAGTCGTGTAAGCCGGAGGTGATGAGCAGATGGGGATAATCCTGGGCTTTCACATTGTCATAGGGCGAATACGAAAGCATGTAATCAAAGAATTCCTTGTTATTTGGGTTGCCCCACTCGTCGTATTCACCGGTCGTGAGAGGAATGGAGTCATCGAGCATGGTGGTTACCACATCTACAAAAGGCACGGCCGCGACGGCTCCACGAAAGAGATCAGGACGGATATTGATTACGGCTCCAACCAACATTCCTCCGGCACTACCACCGATGCAAAAGAGATGCTCTTTGCGGGTATATTTAATCCGCAGCAAATGTTCGCCGCAGACAATGAAGTCGGTGAAAGTATTCATTTTTTGTAACTTCCGACCGTTTTCATACCAGGACCTTCCCATCTCTGATCCCCCGCGGATATGGGCGATCGCGCAAATAAATCCTCGATCCAGAAGGCTGAGTCTTGAGAGGCTAAAATAGGGATCCACACTGAGTCCGTAGGATCCGTAGCCATAAAGCAGAAGAGGAGCGCTTCCATCCAGGGGAGTATCGATGTGATATACAAGAGAGATCGGAATGCGGGTGCCATCAGCGGCAGTGGCAAACAATCGCTCTGAGCGATATTGGTTGCTGTCAAATCCTCCCAGGATCTGCTTCTGCCAGATCGTGGTCTCTTCTCCTGTTTTGAGGTTGAGTTCAATCTGGGAGGCGGGTGTGGTGAGTGACTCGTAGTGATAACGCAGCACCGGCCGTTCAGGATCCGGATTGTAGGCCAAGCCAGTCGCGTAGGCTGGATCGTGGAACGTGAGATATTCATCCCTGGATTCACCGACTCTGGACAAAATCCGCAAGTGGGTCAATCCATTCCGCCGCTCTTCCAGGATTAATTCGTCTTCAAACAGGTTGAACCCTTCCAGAAGGGTGTCCTCTCTGTGCAGGATCCGGATGGACCAGTGTTTGGGGTCTTGTTGATCCTCAGGACAAGTCAGGAGCTGGAAGTTAATGGCATGCTCATTGGAGAGGATGTAAAATTTTCCATCGTAATGATCGAGGTTGTATTCGTGGCCTCGCTCCCTGGATCGAAATACCTGAAATCCACCTTCCGGCTGGTAGGCATCAAGAAGGCGAACTTCATCAGTCATCGTGCTGGAACAATGCACAAAAAGAAATGCTTTTGATTTGCTTCGTGAGATCCCGCACCGAAACGTCTCGTCGAGTTCCTCAAAAACCAGTGGATCTTCTGCCGGATCGTTTCCAAGCACATGCCGGAAAATCTGGTGAGGCCGTAGGGTTTGTTCATCCATCCGCGAGTAAAAAAGCGTTTGATGATCCATGGCCCAGGCCATATTTCCTGTGACTCCATGAATCAAATCCGGATAGGTTTCCCCTGTTTCAAGATTTTTAATGTAAAGGTCGCAGATACGGCGTCCCTGAAAATCTACGGCAAAGGCCAGTACGTGATGATCGGCACTCACCTTCATGCCCATCACGGAGCAAAAGGCATGGCCTTCTGCCAATTCATTTACATCCAGAATGATGTCTTCTACAGCTCCCACTTCATCTTTCCTTCTCAAATGAATCGGGTGTTCCTTTCCCTCTTCGTACCGCGAGTAGTAATACCATCCATCGATCAGGTTGGGAGCGGATTCTTCCCTGGGAGCCATTTTGCCTTTCATTTCAGAAAATAGCTCTTCCTGAAGGGTTTCTGTGTGGCTAAGCGCTTGCTTCAGATATTCGTTTTCTGCTTCGAGATAGGAAATTACATCAGGATTTTCCCGGTCATTCATCCAGAAGTAAGGATCGACTCTATGAATTCCGTGATGGGAGAGGGTATGAGGTTTTTTGGGGGCAATCGGTGCTTTATGCATATGAACACGTAATTCTGAAATGTTTTGGGCAAAGCTACATTCATGCTGATTGGAGAACAACCGATCGGAAGGCAAATTGGTTCTTCCGAAATGACCCTTCATTTTCCTAATATGAGAATAAACCGGAATACGGACTCAGTTGATGAAGACCATTAGGATAGATATTGGCTGATCAACGGTACAAAATCGAGGTTGTTTGGGAGGGGATCATGGCCCGAATCGTGTAAGTAATTGCAGGCGAGCGTGTGACCAATTGCGAAACCAATGAAGTTAACACCTTGATAGTCAACATTTAGTTTGGAAAATGGAAAAGACGAAAATGGGAAAATCTTACGTGATACCTGGTCAGATTCTCTTTCAGTTTTAGCCTTCTGTGGTGCAGATGTTGTTTCGTTATTTGTACCTCTTCTTGATCTTTCCAGCGTTCTCTTTTTCATTTTCATTTTGTTTTCGCCGTTGACCCTTCCCAATATTCTGGTATTTGGGAACAAGGGTCTTATATCATAATGGTACATATGCATCTGTTTACCTGTTGCATTTCTCTTCCTTGCTTCCGTAATCGATGGCAGCCAGGGCTGCTGTTGATAACCACCTTGTTCGCAGGACTTCCTGCATTTGCTCAGACCACTTGGAAAGTTCTCCACTACACCGAAACCACTGGATACAACCATGGTACGAAAAGTAAGTCATTTTCCATGTTTCAGTCGTGGTCTGCTACTGATAATTACATCGTGGTTGATGACGATGATGGCTCTGAATTCAATTCTCTGTCCAATCTTCAACAGTTTGCTGTGGTCGTATTTTCCAACACCTCTGGCAACAGCGGCCTCTCCAGCGCGCAGCGGGCCAACTTTGAAGCCTACATCAATGCTGGGGGGAGCTACCTAGGGATTCACGCAGCCAGTGACACGTATCGTCATAGTTCTGCCAATGGGGGCAAAACGGGTACCTGGGACTGGTATGCCGAAACGGTAGCCGGAGCTTCTGTTCAGGAAAAACCAAACCATACCAGCAGCAATCACAATAACACAATGACCAAACAGGTGGCCAATCACCCTACGCTGGCCAGTATTCCCAATCCCTGGAACAAAACCGAAGAATATTATTACTGGGAGGATGGGTACCTCAACAACAGCTTCACCGAGCTGCTTCGTGTCGGACAAACGGGAAATAAGAGTTATGATTCGCCCAGAAGAATGGCTCATTGCAAAAATCTAACTGGGGGGGGGCGTGCTTTTTATACGGCACTAGGCCACTCTGGCAGCAACTTCACCAGTGATGTTAATTTTCAAAATTTGATCCACGACGCACTTCTTTGGTGTGCCGATCCGAATATCTCTTCTGGCGGAGGGGGTACACAGACCCCTCCTGCAGTACAAATGATTAGCCCAAACAATGGAGGATCTTTTCCCGCGGGTTCGCCAATCATGGTTGCTGCTAGTGCTAGTGATTCTGATGGGTCGGTAACCAAGGTGGAGTTTTTTTCCGGAAATACGCTTATCGGGACTGTCAGTAATTCACCTTACCAGATCTCCTGGAATAACCCGACGGCCGGAACCTACAGTTTGACGGCCAAAGCCACAGATGATGACGGGCTTTCCACTACGTCACAATCAGTGTCTATCACGGTGACAGTCTCCGGTGGTGGTGGTGGTGGAACAACGACTCCTCCGCAGGTGTCCATTACGGCTCCTGCAGGTGGGACTACGTTTACTGCCGGCGATAATATCACCATCACAGCCAGCGCCAGTGATAGTGACGGTTCGGTCACAAAAGTTGAGTTTTTCCATAGTGGTGTGACCCTTTTGGCTACAGAGATGACTGCTCCTTATGATTTTACCTGGCAAAATGTCCAGGCTGGCACATACATTCTCACAGCCAAGGCAACAGATGATGATAACCTTTCCACGGTCTCTGCACCTGTTACCATAACAGTATCTCTGCCGATCAGCCAGCAGCCTCCGGTCGTGTCGCTAGACAAGCCCGTCAATGGAGATTCCTTCAATGAAGGAACAAACGTCGTAATGGAGGCAACTGCCTCAGACCCAGATGGAAATGTCGTCAAAGTGGAATTTTGGGATGGAGGGAATCTCCTTGGGTCTGATGCCACCTCTCCCTATACCTTTACCTGGCAGCAGCCTTCAGCGGGTATCTACGACATTAAGGCCGTCGCTATTGACAATGCTAATCTGAAAACAGCATCATCTGTCGCTCAGGTTACCATTGTGGGGCAGCAGATACCTCCTGTGGTGTCTCTGATAACACCTGCTAATAATGCTCAGTTCCAGCAAGGTGATGCGGTTTCGATTGAGGCCAGTGCTTCTGATCCCGATGGAAGCATTGCTTCGGTGGAGTTTTATGCTGACAATACACTGCTGGGAGTTGAAAACAATGCCCCCTACGAGATTGTCTGGCAAAATGTGCCGGCAGGCACCTACGTTATGACAGCGATAGCCACTGATGATCAGGGGAATGTTACCACTTCTCAAGGTATCACCATCATTGTGAATCAAAATGGGTCGGGAGGCGGCAATGGACATCCTACTGTCCAGATCATAGAGCCCGATGATGGAGCCCAGTATAATAAAGGAGACAACATAGATGTTGAAGCGATTGCCAGTGACCCGGATGGGCAGATTAAACGGGTTGAGTTTTTTCTCAATGGAAATCTGTATAAGACCGAGAAGGTTTCTCTTTACGAAGCACCGCTGAAAAATGTGCAACCAGGCTCCTACACCCTAATGGCGATTGCCTACGACAACGACGGTAAGACTGATACAGCTAAAGTCGATTATTCCGTGGTAGCTCCTCTGGCAGGTCCCCCGACTGTGGAGATCATTGACCCATTGGATGGGCAGGTCTTCAATTCTGGTGCTGATGTGGAAGTAGAAGCTACAGCCTCAGATGATGGGTTAGTTGCAAAGGTGGAATTCTATCTCGATGGGAAAAAATGGCGAACCGAATACAATGCTCCCTACACCGGAGAGCTTGATAATATGAAGTCTGGGATTTACCTACTCATGGCTATTGGCTATGATAATGATGGTTATACCGACACATCAGTAATTACCTTCACGGTAGGCAGCATAAATCCCATTTCTCCGCTTGTTGAGATTATCGATCCTCTTGACGGCCAGCAGTTCAACCAGGGAGACGATGTCGAGGTGGAAGCCACAGCTACAGATTCGGATGGATCCATTGCCAAAGTGGAATTTTATCTGGATGGCAATAAGTGGCGGACAGAGAAATATGCCCCTTACACAGGGCAGTTGGACAATATGCAGCCTGGCACATATGAGCTGATGGCCATCGGATATGATAATGACGGATACAGAGATTCATCTGTGATTGTCTTTACCGTGGGAAAAGTAAACCCACAGCCCCCACTTGTCCAGGTTATTGATCCGCTGGATGGTACCAACTTCCCTGTTGGTACTGATATCGACATAGAGGTTGATGCCAGTGATCCTGATGGAGACATTGCCAAGGTGGAGATCTATGTCGATAATGATCTCATTCAGACGGAGAAATATTATCCCTATACGGCAACTTTCGAAAATGCACAGGCAGGCACCTACATCATCAGGGCGGTAGCCTTTGATGATGACGGCCTCACAACTGCCTCCAACAAGGTGATTGTGACCGTAGGAAGTACCCCGGCCTCAGTCACAGATCTCACATTTGAGGCAACAGTTGATGAGGGACTGGTCATTTTGAGCTGGACAGCCCAGGAAGAAGAAAATGTGGCTGAATACCGCCTTTCCAGATCCTCGGATTCTGTGGTGTATGGGGCTCTGTCTACGCTTCAGGCTGTGGGAAATAGTGTGGTACCGACGAGCTATGACGAAATTGACCCGGATCCCTTTGATGGCGTGAGTTGGTATAAACTTGAAGCCTTGGATGGCAATGGTTCTGTTCTGGATGTTCGGATTGTGAAAGTAGATCTGAATGATCCGGGAATCCTGGAGAAGTGGATTGTCTATCCAAATCCACTACAGGGAGACAAGCCGATCAAGGTATGGGCCATGCTGGCAGAGGATGTAGGCGTTACCGTAGAACTTACCAGTATCTTCGGGCAGGTATTCTTCCAGCAGAATTATCAGTTTTTCGAGGGCCAGAACAAGCTCACGGTGGGATTGAATACCCTGCCCCCAGGGATCTATTTCTTCACCTTGAGAATCACGCAGAGCGCAGAAGTTCTCGACACGCAGTTGTTCATCAAAACGCCGTAATGGCTGCCAGGAGTCTGTCAGGAAAGATCCCGAAGCAAAGGTGTCAGATTCAGGCACTTTGTTTCGGGATTATTTTATCCAATCGATTTATTTATAAGAAAGAAATTAAGAAAGTACATAATGGCTATTCCATAAAGTAGATAAATGATTCTCAAATTGAGAAGGTGAGGTATCAGAGAGCTGTACTTGGGATTCAGAAATTGGATGATTGTAGAACAAAAGTGCTGAATTCTAACAAGCGTCGAGGTATCAATTTGTGCTGTTTGGTGTAAGGGTATCCATTTAATTGTTGGACTATTTACGAATAGTCATAGATTAAATAATTGATTATCAAATATTTATGACTAAATAGTTTACAAGTGATTTATGAGATTTTCGCAAAGGGGATGCTTAATTCTTACTGGCTTTCATACTGTTCCGGATCAAATGTTGCGCCTTAAACGTGCACCCCTACTTGATCTTTCACCGTTCTCTTGCCTTGTTTTTTTATTTGTTTTCACTATCCGATTTGTCATTCGATAAATCTGGAATACCATGAATTGGTTATATGCAATACGTATCCTGTTGCAATTACTTCCCTGCTCTAAAGCACATCAGATCAATGCTGGCGCTGGTCTTTTTGCTTGTTGCCACTCACCTTGTTTCCTTTGCCCAGCTTCCCGTTTCCATATGGGATAACTTCGTGGTCAATTCCGAAGGAAATTGGTACGAGTTCGACGCCACAACTACCAATCTGAACGACGGCTACGTGTCGTCCAACGACATTGAGGCTGAATTCAACGCGGGTGATTCCCATATGGGGCTCTCTTACAAAAACACCCGGTTTAAGTATGAATCTGTCGTGCCCGAGATGGGCATTCCCGGACTACTTTCTTACACTCCCACTGGCGCCAACAATGCCAATTACTGGGAGCGAGTTTCGGTTCCGAAAAGTAAGGACAAATTCTTTACGCCTGCCAAAGAGGTTGCGGTAAGAATGGATTATTTCCTGATTCATCCCGGTTCTTCCAAATCCGGTAACCAGGAAACCGATCTCCGGACCTATTATCCCGAACCTCACGTCAAAAGAAATGGTGTCACCACATTCGGTGATCAACCAGGAGCTGGTACCAATCCTGTTCCAGATGGAGATGGATGCGAATTTGTCTTGCTCTCTCAATATGGTCCTGGAACGTTTAAAAACAACTTCCCTTATGGTAATAAAGGGGATCTTTACGGACAAAGCCTGCCACAGGGAAAAACCACGTTCGACCTCACCGGTCAGTATGAGAGTTTCGATCCGAATTCACCCACTTACACCAAAGACCGGACAGTGTTTGCTGTAGGGGTATATGCGCATGACGTAACGGATTTCAACTATCAATCACAGATTTTTCCCTGCTATCCCGGTACAAACATCCGCCTGACTGTTCCTGCCGGAGAGTTGATCCAGAACCGATTTTTGATCGGAATGAACAGCACCACCAATGGTGTTTCCAACGGTGATGGCTATTTCCACTGGTGGATGA
>CAZLKP010000193.1:7499-8768 GCA_964560095.1 uncultured Bacteroidia bacterium | reverse complement strand
CCTTGTACTTCCTGGTAGGTGGCGATGGCATTTTTATGATCGCGGAGATTCTTTGGTGTGGGGGCTACGCCGTCGTAGTATTTGTTGGTGAGCACCACCACCCGGTTGATGAAGTTGCCAAGGATGGCCGCCAGTTCGTTGTTATTGCGGGCCTGAAAATCCTTCCAGGTGAAGTCAGCATCCTTGTTTTCAGGCATGATGGAACAGAGGGCGTATCGGAGTACGTCCTCTTTGCCTGGAAAATCGTCCAGGTACTCATGCAGCCACACCGCATAGTTCCGGGAGGTGCTCATCTTGTCGCCTTCGAGGTTGAGAAACTCGTTGGCTGGCACATTGTCGGGCACGAGATAATCGTCCTGTGCATGCAGGATGGCCGGGAAGATGATGCAGTGAAACACGATGTTGTCTTTCCCGATGAAGTGAATCAGGCGGGAATTGTCGGCTTCGTTGGGTTGCTTTTTCCAGTAAAGCTCCCAGTCTTTGTCGTTGTCGAGGGCCCACTGTTTGGTGGCAGAGACGTAGCCAATGGGTGCGTCCATCCACACGTAGAGCTTTTTGCCTTTGGCCTCAGGCAGCGGCACATCCACACCCCAGTCGAGGTCGCGGGTCATAGAGCGAGGCTGCAGGCCGTCGTTGAGCCAGGAAGAACACTGGCCATAGACGTTGTTTTTCCACTGGCCTTTTTTGCCCTCAAGGAGCCATTCCTTAAGCCAGGGTTCGTATTTGTCGAGCGGCAGATACCAGTGTTTGGTGCTGCGGAGCACCGGGGGTTTGCCGCTAAGCGTCGACATAGGGTTGATCAGGTCGGTGGCATTGAGACTGGAGCCACAATTTTCGCACTGATCGCCATAGGCCTCGTGGTGATTGCATTTGGGGCAGGTGCCCATCACGTAGCGATCGGCCAGAAACTGGTTGTATTCCTCATCGAAATACTGCTCCGTTACCTTGACGATGAATTCGCCCTTGTCGTTGAGTTTGGTAAAAAACGCCTGAGCGGTTTGGTGGTGAAGCGGTTCGGAGGTACGGTGATAAATGTCGAAGGCGATGCCAAAACGCTCGAAGGTATTTTTGATGAGGGCGTGGTATTTATCCACAATTTCCTGAGGGTGAACGCCTTCTTTTTTGGCCCGAAGGGTGATGGCTGCGCCGTGCTCATCGGAGCCACAGATGTAAACCACATCACGCCCACGCAGGCGCAGATAGCGCACATAGATATCGGCTGGCAGATAGGCACCAGCAATGTGACCGATATGCAGGGGCCCATTGGCG
>CAZLKP010000193.1:4103-7489 GCA_964560095.1 uncultured Bacteroidia bacterium | reverse complement strand
TGGCGTAGGGCAGAGCGGAGGTGATGGTGTAGCGAGGGTATTCCATGATGCTGCTAATGTAGGGAATGCAATTGAGCGGGGAAACGGGGAAAAGGGTTAGATTCGAAATAGATCTCTATACCAAACCATGAAATATATAGTTGCTCTTTGTTTGATTCTCCTTGCATTCAGGGATCTGCATCTAGCCCAACATCACAGAGATACCCTTGCCACCATGGGACAAATAAAATGATTGTGATTCAGATTGGAATCATGGATTTGGAAGATCAGATGGATTTCTAGTGCTTTGTTAGGTAATAAATGGTGAGTCGGCGGTCGCAGATTTTTTCGAGTCGAAGATCCCGGCTCTGTCGGGAATTAAGGCGTAAAATCCGAGTTTGGCGAGCCAAACAAGGCATTTTTCAATGTAGAGATGCGGAAAAAGATGCAGCGGTCACCCATTATTAAGTATTTGACAGAGCACTAGAATTATCCCAATATGTCATCAGGTCAGCAAACTTTTGGATACCCTGCAAGATCTTCTCAACCTTTTTTATTCAATATACGCGATACGTGCGATCTGAGGAAAATAGTGATTCTTATTTCTGGGTTTGCTTGATCCGGGCATCTGATGAAGACAATATCTTGTACTCGCAAGCGGAAAACAAATCCCCTATATTCGCAGCTCAACCACAATAGATCTCACCCATGCGCGTCTCTCAACTCATCGGCTCTACCCTGCGTGAATCTTCCAGTGAAACCGAACTCATTTCCCACGACCTGCTTGTGCGGGCCGGTTACATCCGCCAGCTGGCTTCCGGTATTTTTGCCAACCTGCATCTGGCTCAGCGTTCCATTGACAAAATCGAGGGTGTAATACGCCAGGAGATGGATGCTATCGGCGGTGTGGAACTCACCATGCCGGTGGTGCATCCGGCTGAGCTATGGGAACGAACCGGTCGATACGACGCCATCGACGATTCCCTGGTACGCTTCCGCGACCGCACAGATCGTCGTCTGGTGCTGGCCATGACCCATGAAGAGGTAGTGGCCTGGCTGGCAGCATCTGGAATCAGCTCCTACAAGCAGCTGCCAAAGTTGATTTATCAGATCCAGATGAAGTTTCGGGACGAATTGCGCTCTCGGGGTGGCCTCATTCGCGTTCGCGAATTTCGAATGAAAGACTCCTATTCGCTGGACACCACTTGGGAAGGGCTGGAAAAACAATATCAGGCTCATTACCATGCCTATTTCAAAATCATGCAGCGACTCGGGCTCCCGGTGCAAGCCGTGCTCAGCGATGTGGGCATGATGGGCGGCAAAAAGGCGCATGAGTTTATGTACCTCACTCCGATCGGGGAAGACACAGTCTTCATCGACGAAGAAAATGACTACTTCGCCAACCGCGAAATCGCTGTGATGCAAAAACCGGCGCCGGAAGCTGAAGAGCCGAAGCCATTGACCGAAGTGGCTACGCCTGACTGTAGGACCATTGATGAGTTGTGCCAGTTCCTAAGCATTGAGGCGAAACAAACCGCTAAGGTGGTATTTTTTGTTGCCAGGAAAGCCGGTGAGGAAGAAGGCAAACTTGTGATCGCCGTGGTACGTGGGGACCATGAGGTGAATGATATCAAGCTGCGGAATCTGCTGGAGGCGGTGGAGTTTCGCGTAGCGGAAGAAGCTGAAATTCGTGCTGCCGGCTGTGAACCCGGTTATGCCTCCCCCATCGGTCTGGCCAAAGAGGCCGCTATCATCGTGGCCGACGACTACATTCCTAAGCTTCATAACCTCGTGACCGGGGCCAATAAAGCTGGGTATCACTACACGGGTGCCAATTATGGCCGAGACTTTGAGGCCACGATCGTTGCCGATATCGTCAACGCAGTGGATGGCGGATTGAGTCCGGAGGGGGGTGCGCTGAAAGCGCATCGCGCTGTGGAGGTAGGCAACATTTTTCAGTTAGGCACCAAATACAGCGAATCGCTGGACGCGAATTTCATGAGCGAGCAAGGCCGCCCCACGCCAATCATCATGGGCTCTTATGGCATCGGCATTGGCCGGTTGTTGGCCTGTCTGGTTGAAGAATATAACGACGAGAATGGCATCTGCCTGCCGCCTCAGGTCGCTCCCTATCAGGTGCAACTGGTTTCTCTAGCGGATAATGATGAAGCCATTTCGACGGCTGAGCAATTGTACCAGGATCTGACTACCATGGGCGTGGAGGTGCTCTATGATGATCGGACCAAGAAAGTGGCTTCTCCTGGTGTGAAGTTCAAGGACGCCGACCTGCGCGGGATGCCATTTCGGATCACGGTGTCGAAAAAAACGATAACAGGCGATGAAGTGGAGTGGAAGCCAAGGGCAAGCAGGGAGATGATCAAGTTGAAGCTGGAGGATATTGGGGAGGTGGTTGAGGCTGCTCTCGCAGATTTCCTAAATCTTTAGTTTTAGGATATCTTTTAAAACGCCATTTTCCAGTCCCTGACCAAACACATTTTTCCCCGTTTGCTCAAATCTGGAAACTCTAACGCATAATTTTTCTTCACCCCAGCGGCAACCCATTCCCGTCTGTCGTGAGCACCTCACTGATGTAATCAAAAAAGGGCAGCATGGCTGCATAACCTTCTACCAGGTCATCCACAAATGACACCGACATTACCTGCTCGTCGGTGAAGGAGCGGTAAAGCAAAAATTGCTTGTAGCGGAGCAAGTCCACAGCCGGGTGATCGCGATTAAAGCCTTTGGGTGCGGTTTTGAGCTGATCTCCACGAAGCTCACCGAAGAATTGCTGGAAAGTGGAATCAGCCAGTATGTCCCGCAACGGCTGATCGTCATCTGCGATCGCTGTGCGGATGCGCAGAAGATCCTCCTTATTGGGGCCCCAGAAGCCCCCACCCTGAAAGCTGCCATCAGGCTTGATCTCGAAATAATATCCCCCGCGGAGTTGCTTGGTGGCCCGCTTCAGAAAGCCACTCATGTGCTCCTTATATGGAGCTTTGTTTTTGGAAAAACGGACGTCTCGGTAAATCCGGAACAACATTTTCTTGCCCTCCATGATCTCGACGTTGTCCACTTCGGACAAGGCGTCGTGCAGGGATTCGGCCAACTCAATCATATTGGCCCGGGCCGCTTCATAGCGATGCTTGTGCTCCTGAAACCAGTCACGGTCATTGTGAGTAGCGAGATCACGCAAGAAATCAAGGGTGGCGGGGAGGATCATGGGTGAAATGGATGAAGGATACAATAGTTTACAGCAAACGAATTCAACGGTAGGTTGTCCCTTTCTTTTGGGTCCGGAGATAGTCTGTCTCGCGAATGCGGCTCGCCAGTTCTTCCATAAAGGCTCTAAGGTTTCTGCCTCTCACCTGTATGCGCTCTTCTCCAGGATAATGGATGGCTTTCAGGTC